>JAJDWM010000007.1 GCA_022825595.1 Bryobacterales bacterium
CGCCGCGTGCCCCGCGGCAGCCGCATCGCGGTCGGAGTCGGCAGCCGCGGGATCGCGAACCTGAGCGCAATCGTCAAGGGCGTGACCGATTCGTGGCTGGACCGCGGCGTGCGGCCCTTCGTGATCCCCGTGATGGGCAGCCACGGCGGGGGGACTGCCGAGGGCCAGCGAGAGGTTCTTGCGCACTATGGGATCACCGAAAGTGCCTTGGGCGTGCCAATTGTTAGCTCGCTGGAAGTGGTTTCGGTTGGCGATTCGCCCAGCGGCATCGCGGTGTCCATGGACCGCGAGGCATTCGAGGCCGACGGCGTGATGCTCTGCAGCCGCGTCAAGTGGCACACGGGCTTCGAAGGGCGCCTCGAGAGCGGAATCCACAAGATGATGGCCATCGGCCTCGGAAAGTGGGAGGGCGCCAAGCGTTACCACATGTGGGCGGTGCGCATCGGTCTGGAACAGGTCATTCGCGAGGTGGGCGAGGTGCTGCTGGGCACGGGGCGGATGCTGGGGGGCATGGCGATCCTCGAGGACGCCAATCACGCCACCGCCGAGGTCCACGCGGTCGGGGCGGCCGGAATGGTGGCTCGCGAGGAGGAACTGCTGTCGCGCGTCAAGCAGTGGAAGGCCGACCTTCCGTCTCCCGCCTTCGACCTGCTGATCGTTGACGAGATCGGCAAGAACATCTCCGGCTCCGGTATGGACACCAAGGTCGTCAACCGCTCTTGGATGGGTCGCAACTGCTGGGATGGCCTCCCGAGCATCGGGCGAATCTACGCGCGCAGCCTCACGCCGCACGGTGGGGGTAATGCCGTCGGCATCGGGCTTTGCGACGTGATCCACGACAGACTTTACAACGCCGTCGACTTCGGCAAGACTTGGATCAACTCATTCACCGCTTCCAGCACCATCAGCTGCATGTGCCCTCCGCACTTCCCGACGGACCGTGAGTGCGTTGAGCGCATCCTCGCGACCTGCGGCCGGGCTGATCTGGCCGACTGCAGCGTGGTCTGGATCCGCAACACCATGGAGATGGGCCACATGCTGGTCAGCGAGGGGATTTACGAGGAATTGCGGGACGACCCATCAGTGACCGCGGCCCTGCCCTCGGTCGAGTTGGGCTTCGATTCCTCCGGCGAGCTCGTCGGAGGTGTCGAGCTGGCCGCCGCCGCCTGACCCGGCTTCAGGGCTCGGCGGTAGACTGGAGGCTCGGAACTGCGCCGCCGGATGGCCATGCTGAGCCAATCCCCAACCTCCCATGCGGGACTGTTCTCGCTGGTAGCATCCGACCTGCGTCGCGTCGAGCAGGTGATAGCGCTCGACACGATCTGCTGCGAGGACGTGGTCACCCGCATCAGCGCGCACCTCCGCTCCAGCGGAGGCAAGCGGCTGAGGCCAGCCCTGCTGCTGCTCTCGGCGCGCGCCTGCGGGGAACTGGGCGAGGGGCCCGTTCGCATGGCGGCCGTGATGGAGATCATCCACGCCGCGACACTGGTCCACGACGACGTCATCGACAGTGCCGAGGTGCGCAGGGGAGAGCCGTCCACCAACCAGATCTGGGGCAATCAGATCAGTGTGCTCGCCGGAGACTGGCTCTACATGCAGGCATTTACTCTGGCGCTGCAGGAGCGCCACTTCGGCGTGCTGGACATCCTGACGGACCTGACCAAGATGATGGTGGAGGGCGAGCTAATGCAGGCCGAGCTGATCGGTCGGCTCGACGTGACTGAGCAGCAGAACCATGACCTCATGCACCGCAAGACGGCCTGCCTGCTGGCGGCATGCGGTCGCCTGGGCGCGCTCATCGCGGGGAGGTCAGAAGAAGTTCAGGAACGCCTGAGAGCCTACGGCTGGAATCTGGGCATGGCCTTCCAGCTGATCGACGACGTGCTGGACTTTGAGGCGAGCGAGTCCGTGCTCGGCAAGCCCGTCGGCAACGACCTGCGCGAAGGCAAGGTCACCCTGCCGCTGATTCTCGCCCTGCGGTCATGTACGCCGGCCGAGCGTCGGCAGGTGGAGGCGGTCGTCCGAGACCGCGGCTACGCCTCCGTCCCGGCCGGACGGATCCGCGAAATCGTCCGCCGCTACGGGGGTATCGCGGAGGTGCGCGACCGCGCGGCCGGATTCTGCGAGTCGGCCCGGCAGAACCTTCGCCACTTGCCCGAGACTCCCTTCCGGGCGGCGTTGGATCTGGCGGCCGGCCGCTGGCTCGTCGGCCGGGCCAGCTGACTCTGGCAGATCAGGCGAAGGCCTCTTCGATCGGCGCGTACACGTCGTCGTCCGCGACTGGGATGTAGTAGAAGCCCCGTCCTAGCGGATCGTCGTAACGCACCGTAGTCCAATCGATGCCCATCGCAGAGTAGATCGTCGCCTCGACGTCCTCGGGACGGATGTCCCGCCCCCGCGACCAGCCGGGCTCGACCGTGAACGCGCCGGGCCCGCGGCCACCGGCATCGTTTGTGGCACCAATGACTTGACCTCCCTGAATGCCGCCGCCTGCGAGCAGGAAGAACATCTGCAGGTAGTGGTCGCGGCCGATGCGGGCGTTGGACAGGTAGCCGGGTGTGCGGCCGAACTCGCCGCACACGACGATCAGGGTCTCCTCCAGCTTTCCTGATGCCTCCAGATCCTCCAACAGTGCGGCGTAGGCCGGGTCGAACAGGCTGGTCTGCCGGTATATGTTGTTGTTCGGGGAAACGTTGGCCTGTTGGTTGTAGATGTCGCTGTGGTGGTCCCATCCGCCCAGGTCGATCTGGATGAAGCGCGTTCCCTGGTCCTGCTCGACGATCTTGCGCGCCGTCAGGACGGCGTTCCCGA
>JAJDWM010000104.1 GCA_022825595.1 Bryobacterales bacterium
CGATCGTGATCTCGTTCAGTGTGTTTGCGTTCCTGATGGCGCTGGCCTTTCGGGTCTACGAGAGCCTTGAGACCGTCGATCCGGATGCAATGCGAGCTGCTGAGCCGGTCCGGGCCTGGAGATCGCGACCTTCCCGAGGCACTGGGGGGGCGGGATGAACGCGCTGCTGATGTCTCCGATCGTCCTGCCCTTGGCGACCGGAGTGCTAGGCCTCGCGATGCGCCCCTACCGGCGCGGGCAGCAGGTGGTCAGCCTCCTTGCTTCAGCGGCACACTTGGCAGTCGCGGGAGCGCTGCTGAACGCCGTGTGGCGGGATGGCATTCAGGTGGACCAAGTGGGGGGCTGGCCCGCGCCCTACGGGATCACGCTGGTCGCGGACCATCTCAGCGCCACGATGGTGATGATCACTGCCATCATGCTGCTCGCGACTGTCGTGTACGCCTGTTGCGACGTTGCTGAGGATTCGCTGGTGAAGGACATCCACCCGCCCCTGCAGGTCTTGGCCGGCGCGGTCTGCGGGGCGTTTCTCGCCGGGGACATCTTCAACCTGTACGTGTGGTTCGAGGTAATGCTGATCGCTTCGCTAGCGCTGCTGATCGCCGGCGCGAGCAAGGAGCAGCTGGACGGGGCAGTCAAGTATGCAGCGTTGAGCTTGGTAGCGACAACGCTGTTCTTGGCGGGCATTGGGCTGCTGTACGGCCTGACCGGAACGCTGAACATGGCGGACTTGCACGTTCGCGTCCAAGATGTGGAGAACACGGGCCTCGTGACCGCCGTGGCCGTGGTGTTCATCGTTGCCTTTGGGATCAAGGCAGCCGTATTCCCACTCTTCTTCTGGCTGCCGGCCAGCTACCACACCCCGAAAGTCGCGGTCTCGGCGATCTTTGCGGGGCTGCTCACGAAGGTTGGCGTCTATGCGCTCATCCGGCTCTTTACGCTCGTGTTCACGGTTGACGTGGGGTACACCCACGCGATCCTGCTGTGGATCGCTGCGTTGACGATGCTGACCGGCGTGTTGGGGGCAGCCTCGCACAATGAGCTGAGACGGATCCTCTCGTTCCACATCGTCAGCCAGATCGGCTACATGATTCTCGGCCTGGCGCTGTACACGCCCTTGGCACTGCTGGGGGCGGTCTTCTACGTCGTGCACCACATCATCGTCAAGGCCAACCTGTTCTTCGTCTCCGGCGCTTTGCGCCGGCTGGTCGGCGCATCCGATCTGCGCGATCTTGGTGGCGTGTACCGCGAACGGCCCTTGCTCGCGCTGCTATTCTTCGTACCGGCGTTCTCCTTGGCGGGTTTCCCTCCGCTCTCCGGTTTCTGGGCCAAGTTCTTCGTGATCAAGGCCTCTCTGCAGGCCGGGCAACACCTCGTTGCGGGGGTGGCGCTGTTCGTCGGGCTTCTGACGATGTATTCCATGACAAAGATCTGGGTGAACGGGGTCTGGAAGGCCAGGCCGGAGTCGACTCCGGTGCCCGACGAGGTGCGTCGGCCGCTTCGTGTTGCCTTGCTGGGTCCGATCGTCGCCTTGGCATCCCTCACCATCACCATCGGTGTTGTCGTCGAGCCGTTCTATGCTCTGGCGGAGCGCGCTGGCCAGGAACTCACGAATCCAGATGTCTACGTGGAAGCTGTTCTGGGTCGTGGTGGAGAGGATGTCCCGGTGGCGGAGGCCCTTCCCGCCCAATTAGGGCTGCGATGACGAGCCTCTTTCGCTACAACTTGCTGCTGGCGGTTGGCTGGTGCGCCCTATTGGGCGAACTGAGCGTGCCAAATCTGGTGGTGGGATTCCTTGTCGGTTTTTTGGCGCTGAGCATTTCGGGGCCCATGTTCCGCGGCACTCGAGGGTACTTCACCAGTTTCTTGCGCTACGGCCGGCTGGCCCTGTACTTCGCTGTGGAGTTCTTTGTGTCGAGCATGCTCGTGACGTGGGATGTGCTCACTCCCAAGCACAAGGCGACCCCGGCGATCGTCGCCATCCCGCTGGATCTGGAACATCCCCTCCAAATCACGACCCTCGCAAACCTGGTCTCCCTGACCCCGGGCACGCTTAGCCTCGACGTTAGCCCCGACCGCAAGACACTCTATGTGCACGCCATGTTCGTGCGAGACCCGGAGGAGACCCGGCGGGCGATCAAGAATGGTCTTGAGAGGCTTGTGAAGGAGGCTATGCGATGAGCGGACTCGGGCAGCATTCCGCCGTGCTGGCATGGGCCGTCGACATCAGCGCCGTGCTTGTGCTCCTGTCCCTCTTGGCGGCGTTCATTCGCTTGGCCCTCGGACCGTCGCTGGTGGACCGCGTTGTCTCGGTGGACCTGATCACCGTTCTGGCTGTGGCGGTGGTGGGGATGGTGGCGATCGCCGCCGATCAGGCGGCATTCCTCGATGTCGCAGTTGCGACCGCTCTTGTGGCCTTCTTGGCAACGGTGGCCTTTGCTTGGTACGCCAACCGCAGGGCGGACCAGTTTCGCGAGCGTGACAAGAAACTGGGAAAAAAGGGGGAGTGGTGATGTCCGACGCGGGTTCACTGCGGGACTGGGTCACCGGGCTCTTCTTGGTCACAGGGGCCTTCTTCCTTTTTGTCGCCAGCTTAGGAGTGCTTCGTCTGCCGGACGTACTGATCCGGATGCACGCGCTGACGAAGGCCGGGGCGCTGGGAGCCGGCCTGACATTCGTTGCATGCGCTGTGCACTTTGGGCAGGTGGGAAGCGTTACGGTCTCTGGCCTGACCGTGCTTTTCCTGCTGCTGACCGCTCCAGTCAGCGGCCACGCTATCGGGCGCGCGACCTACCGGTTGGGCGTACCTTTGTCGAAGGCCACGCATGTGGACGAGTGGGAGGGAAAGTACAAGCCGGACAAAGCCAGCGGCCGCCAATCATCGTGATTCTGCGGGCAATCCGCCATCCAACGTGGGAAGTGAGACTGATCGGCGTTCGCCAGTCAAGCAGAAAGCCCGGGTGACAGATTCAGGCGCTTAGTGTCTCGGGCAGAGCATAGTCCACTGAGCCGTGAGGAGCACACACTATTGGATCGAATGGAGGATGGTGCTGGGCCATGGGGTTTTTCGAGCGATTTGGCATTCTCGACCTCTGATTCGGCCAGCCAATCTCATTAACTGCGCGGCCGCCCGTTCCGTCGGCACTCAGGGCGGTGGCCTATTCACTCGAGTCGCCGGATCCTGATCTTCCGGAAGGCGACGAGGCCGCCGTGGTCCTGCAGTACGATCCTTCCGGAACGGGCTTTCGCAAAGCCCGGTGATCGCCCGGACGCCCGGACGCGTTCCAGGAAGTCGTCGCTTTCACAGTCGAACTCGGCGATCTTCTGCCCGTTCATCCAGTGCTCGACGTGCGATCCGCGGGCTACGATGCGCATCGAATTCCAGTCTTCGGGCGGCGCTCGTGCATCTTCAGGCGGCGCGTACAATCCGTACGCACTATATCCAACTGGGCGTTTCGGGTGGCGGATCTCTGGCGCCAAGCCTCTCTTCGGAGGCAACATGCGCTCAACGCAGCCCCTCTTCCTGCCGGTGGCGTTCGTCAAGGCCACCATTCCGCACTCCAGCGCGGGAGCCAGCTTCATCCGCAGGAACGGCAGGGAGTTCCTCTGGCTCCGCAGCATGGACGATGGGCCCCTGCCTTGCGGCATCCATCCGCGGCTCATCCTGACCCACCTCACAACCGCAGCCGTGTTGTCGAAGGGCCACGAAGTGCGTCTGGGCCGAACGCCAACGGATCTCTTGAGGCTGATCGGCGCCGGTCTGTCCGGAGGCGTCGAGGGTGCCTCTACCCGTGTCCGCGAGCAGTGGCGCCGACTGCAGGTAACGGAGTTTACCTACGAACGGAGGGGGATCGCGCCGCCCGAGAACCACCGCGAGCTGAAGCGGGGGGGGTGGCCCTACCACGACAACCAGGGGCGGCCAGTCGAGCACGCCCCGATCATTGATCGGGTCACGATCAGTCGCTCAGATGGGTTCCTGGTTCTGCTGAGCCACAAGTTCTTCGAACTTACGCGCAGCGCCGTGCCCCTCGACCCCGCGCTGGTCCGCGCCGCCGGCCGTTCGCCGTTCCGATTCGACCTCTTTGCGTGGCTGACCTACAGATCGGCCACGCTCAAACGCACGACAATCATCCCGTGGATGTCCCTCGCCAAGCAATTCGGATCGAACTATCGGCGCCCCCGCGACTTCCGCCGTCAGGTCCGCAAGACCCTTGCCGCACTAACTCTCGCTTGGCCGGACTTCTGCGTCGACATCCAGCCGGGAGGCC
>JAJDWM010000057.1 GCA_022825595.1 Bryobacterales bacterium
CACCCAGCGCTGACTTGATCGCGACCTCAGTCCGGCGGGCTGCCACCGTCTCAGCGATCACGCTATAGACCGCAGTGACGGCAAGGATCACTGCGCACGCGCCAAACCAAAGCAGAAGGTTGACATTGAATCGGTGTCGCGCCGTGTCCCTATCGATCAGTTCGCCGATTGTGAGCGGGTCGCTCGCATTCTGGCTGGGTTCAATCTCCTTCACTGTGCGCTGAACCAGCGCCGAGAGCTCGTGGCGTGGGCGAGGTCCGCGCACCACAACGTGCCGAGTCGGTTGCGACGCCTGTAGGATCGGCACAAAGACGTGGGCGCCTGAGTGGGAGCCCGATCGGTACCGGGCGTCTCCGGAGATGCCAACGACGCGCTTCCAGCCCCGGCTCCGATCGATAGCGAGCCGAACGCGATGGCCAAGCGGCGTGTGGCCGGCGGATCGCACTTGATCGGCGAGCGTCTCGCTGATGATCGCGACCGGTTCCGCATCCGCCGAATCACGACTGTCGAAGTCGCGCCCTTGCAGCAACGGTGATCCAACGGTCTTGAAGTACTCGGCCGTTACGACCTCGTAGTTGGCTTTCGGACGCGCCTTGCCATCCCAGTTGCCCGCCTCGAACTCGAACTCGTATGCGATGTCCCATCCGATGGGGCCGGCGAGGGGCCGCAGCAGGATCGCGCCCACCGAGGTGACACCCGGCTTCTCGCGCAACCGTTGCACCAGACGCGAGTAGAATGCGTGCTTGGTAGCTGCGTCGAAGCTTTGGGCGGGAAACAAGCCCGGACCTCTCAGCGTGACATCCATCGTGAGGGCGTCGCGATTCGCGAAACCGGTCTCAACGAACGCCACGGAGCGATAGCTCAGCACGAGCAGGACAGCCGTTGCCACCAGCACGAACGTCACCGCGGACTGGGCGAGAACGAACAGGTCGCGCGCCCGACTGGCGCGGTGGGACACCGAAGATCGGGGATCGCCTTCCCTGATTGCGCATTCGAGGCCCATCCTCGAGACTGCCCATCCGGGCGCAACCGAGCAGAAGACAGCGACGAAGGCCGCCGCTCCGGCGGCGAAACAGAAGGAGTTCAGATCCAAGGAGGCGTCGGACAGCCGCGGAATATCCGCTGGAGGCCATTTCACCAAGGAGCGAATCACCAAGTAAGCGATTCCGAATCCGGCGATTGCAGCGACGGCCCCTGAGAGTGCCCCCTCGGCGGCCAACTGCGCAAGAATTCGTCTTGGCGAAGCCCCCAGCGCAAAGCGCGTGGCAATCTCGGAACGACGAGACACCGCGCGTGACAGCAGCAGTCCCCCCGAACTGATCGCGGATGCGATCAGCAGGAGCAGAGAGGCTCCGAAGACGATCCACAGGTGAATCCTTGCCGACCCGGTCCAATAGTTGACCAGCGGTGTCACGATTGCCCGCTGCGAACTCGAATACGCCTCCGGGTATTCACTAGCGAGTCGCCTGAAGAGAGCATTCACGTCGCTATCGATCTGTTGACGTGAATAGCCGGGCTTGGCGCGCGCCACCGCTTGCAAGAAA
The DNA here is from genome assembly GCA_022825595.1 of Bryobacterales bacterium. Lineage (GTDB taxonomy): Bacteria > Acidobacteriota > Terriglobia > Bryobacterales > UBA6623 > VXMF01. Next base: position 1,545 of record JAJDWM010000057.1, read on the forward strand.
GTCGCGCCGCGGCGCTCGATGACTCGCTGGTCGATCCCCAGTGGAACCCAAAGGGCAGCTCCCCGCGGAAACTCTAGTCCGGGTGCCATGACCCCGATCACGGTGTGGCCCTGGCCGTTCAAACGCACCGTGCGACCGATGATGCCGGGATCTGCACCCAAGGTTTGGCGCCATGTCCGATCTGAAACAATAGCCACCGGAGGTGCGCCGACCCGTTCGTCGGACTCTGCAAACCCCCGACCCAGGCGGGGGGTGACACCGAGGACGCGGAAGAAGTCGTGAGACACGGGCGAGGCTTCCAGTTGCACGGGCTCGGCAGTCCCGGTCTCCAACACCCTGGCGTAACCATAAAGGGAAGTTGGGGTGACAGCCACGTGCTCGAACCCAGGGACACTCTCCTGAAGATCAACCAGCTCCGGGTATGCGAGTTCCTCGACGTGGGTTCCCGCGAGAGGGTCTGCCTTCTGGATCACGTAGATCGAATCTTGGTCCGGGAACGGCAGGGGTCGCAACAGAACGGCGTCCACCAGCGAAAACATGGCAACGCTCATTCCGATGCCGAGCGCCAGAATGCTCGCGACCACAGCTGCGGAGCGGGGGTATCTGCTCATGCGGACCAGGGCCTGGCCAAGATCCCTAGCCAGAGCGTTGATCCAGCTCACTCCCCAAGACTCACGGCCCTGCGCCTTGACCTGGGAAACACCTCCCAGAGCGATCCTTGAGAGCCGTCGGGCTTCGTCCGGAAGTTGTCCGGCGCGAATACGCTGTTCCGTCAGTCGGTCCACGCGTAAGTGCAACTCCGCATCGAGATCGCCTTCCATGACTCTGCGCTGGAATAGCGCACGTCCTCGATAGAGCAGGTCTTTGAGAAACATCTCCTGCGGCTAGGGGGTGTCAAGAATGATCGCACGGTGGCAGACGGCTTCTGCCACGAGGCGGATGCATCCTCCAGTTGCCTCCGCTCCACAGGGGTGGGATCGCAGAACTTGGCGCGACGATTGTTGTCGGACATACCCCATGTCGCCTGAAGCCGCCCTTGATTTTCCTGCCTATGCAGCGCCGGATACAGCGAATCCTGCTGGACTTGGAGAACTTCGCGGGAGACGTGTCGGACCTTTCCGAGAATCCCCAGCCGTGCCGCAATTCGAGGTTGAGAGTCTTGGGAATCAGCAGGTCCAGTGTGCCCTGCGGAAGGTCGATGCCCGACAAGACATCCCTTCTTGTTCCTACAGGGCCATCCTACTCGTACTTTCTCTGCAGAAGTGCAACGGCAGACAGGAGAGCGGCAACGTGAGCCACGCTCGAAGAGCGGCCTATCGGCTTACCGGGCCTGATCTTCAGCGGGCGAGCCGTCCCGGCCCCACTCTGGATCCGGCGATCATCTGCGCTGCAGACGAGGACCTCTTGCACTACCCGGCGCCGAGACTTGAGGAGTCGGGCTTTGGGGTCAACTCCGATACACTCCATCGCCCGCTATTCCTCGCACTCGATGCTCCGTATCTCAAGGGGCACGCACCAGAAGATGCAAGGGGCACGTCGGCGGCCGCCTCTGCCGCTGCGGACCGGTGACCCCGCGGGCTCTCGGGTTTCGGACCGGGCTCTAGCCCGACGCGAGATGGTCGCTCCCGGTAGCGATAGAATCCGAGCGATGGACCGGAGAGCATTCTTGGCTGCGACCGCCCTCGCAGGCTGCTCCCTCCCGCAGCCGCGGCCCGACCACGACGGCATTCCGGGCTATCTCGCAGGCCAGAGGCCGGACTTCAAGACAAATCCCCATGGTGCCGGGATGGCGTGGTTCCGCTCCGTCCGCCTAGGCTTGCATCTCGAGTACGGAGTGCACACTCAGCTCGGGCGCGGGCCGGCTGTCCAGTTTGAGGACCGCATCCCGCCCTCCGACTACGTCAAGCTCAAGCACGGCTTCGACGCCAGCGCCTTCAATGCCCCGGCGCTCGCCGATTTGGCCAAGGAGGCGGGGTTTCAGTACCTCGGGCTGACCGTGCGTCACTCCGACGGCTTCTGCCTCTTTCGGACCACCGCAACCGAGTTCAACGCGCTGGAGGTCGCGGGACGGGACCTGTTGGCCGAACTCGGGGAGGCCTGCAGTCAACGGTCCTTGGGGCTAATTGTTTCCTTCTCGTACGCGGCCGACTGGCGCCACCCGTACTTCTATCCGGCCCAGAGCTCCCAGACGGAGTGGCGCGGTGCGCGCCCCGCTTACGACACGACACCGCCCGAATACAGGTTCGCAAGAGACGAGGACTTCCAGCTTTACGTCCGTGACGTTCACCACCAGATCCAGGAAATCGCCTATCGCTATCGGCCGTTGGCCGGCATTCGGCTCGAGCCGGACAACGGGTACTACGCCCGGCCGGACCTGTTCCCGGTCGGCCAGGCCTACGCGCTCATTCGCGAGGCCAGTCCCGGAACGCTGATAGCCTTCGGTGCGGGCGCCAATGGTGAGGAGGACTTCTGCGCGCTCTCGCACCTGCGGCCCGAGACCCCACCAACGCTGCTGGCCGCTTCAGTCTGGGAGCGCAACCGCGACAAGCCGAGAGAAGTCGCAGTACGGCTTGATGGCGGCGAGCGAATGGCCAACGGGCCGACCCACGGCCGCAGTGGCCCCTTCCCGACGAAACTCTTGTTGGTAGTCGCGCTACGGGCTGACGGATCGCTGGCCCCGGACGACCGGAGGGGGATCGCGGAATTCGCCGCTCAATCGTCGGCAGCCTAGCACTAGCACTGGCCGCCCCGCGGTCTCAGCCAATCAAGTCGGCCGGGTCGGAAGCTCCGTAGAACTCGTGCCACGGCGTGGCGGACGCCTCCAGACGCTCGTTGATGCAGCCAATGTTGGCCACGCCCTGGCCCATTAGCCAGTCGTCAAGCGCTGGGACGCCGTGCTCGCAGTACAGAGGAATGGCCTCCTGCCAGGTTGCCCGGCCACAGAGTACGCCGGAGAACTTCGCCCCAGACTCGGCAGCCCATTCTAGGGACTCCAAGAAGACGTCGTGGCTCACTCCAGCACTCAGATAAATGAACGGTCTCCTCGCCGCGGCGGCGGCCGCACGGAAGTGGTCCAAGGCCTCGGTTTTGGTGTACGCGGCCTGCCCCTGGCAGCCGCGGGACTCCTTCACGAACTTCATGTTCACCGGAACCTCGACCTTGAGGACGTCGACCCCATAGCGGTCCTTGGAGAACTCGCGCATGCTCTCGGCGACGACCTCCGGCTTGCGCGGGGCAAACTCGAGGCCCTTCTCGTTGCCGCCTTCCGGGTCGTACCCGACGAATTCCAGGAAGAACGGCAGGTCGTGCGCCTTGCACTCGTCCCCGATCCTCTCGATCAAGGCGTGCTTGACGTCGTTGATGGCCGCGCTCTCGAATGGCGTGTAGTAGAGCAGGACCTTAACGGCGTTGGCCCCAAGCTCACCCAGGCGACGGGCCGAGATGTCTGCCAGCAGCGTCGCCATGCGGCCCGGCTGCGTGTTGTCGTAGCCGCTCTCCTCGTAGGACAGCAGCAGTCCGGCGTTCTCCGAGCGGGCGCGGGCGCCCGGCATTCCCCACACTGGATCCAAGAGGATTGCGCTCGCATGGGGCGTGAGCGCCTTTGAGACGCTCTGCTTGAATTCGGACATCATCTCGTCCGTGACGTCGGTCGGGGCGATGCCCTTGCCATTGCCGATCGCCTTCTTCAGCGAACCACGCTGGTCCATTGCCGCCGCACCGATGATTCCCCGGTCGGTCGTCAGCGCCTGCATGTGGGCGCACTTCGCTGCGGAAATCTTGACGCTCATCTATCTCGCTCCCTGTTGACTGCCCGGAAGGGCCCTGTCCGTTATGGCGGCTCTGCCGCCGCTTCCCCAGCCGCGGCCGATACGGCGCGCAGTCGGCGGAAGAAACGCTCGGCCGCGCCAATGTCAGTTCGAATCTGCTCCTTCAGCAGCTCGGCTGACGGGAACGACCGCTCATCGCGGACCCGGCTGGCGAACCCCAATTCTAGCGTGTTCGGGGGATCGCCCCTCAGAGGCTGCAGCAGGAACGTCTCGACCGTTCGGGAGCGGCCCTGAAACGTCGGCCGCGTGCCGACGTTCGTTATCGACTCGCGCCAGTGCGGGTCGCCGTCAAGGCGGGTGCACGTAACATACACGCCATCAGCTGGCAGCACATCGCTGTCCGGCGACAGGTTGAGAGTCGGCACAGTGCGCCGCGATCCGATCCCCTTCCCCCGGACCACCTTGCCTCGAAGGCTGAACACGCGGCCCAGCAGACGCCGTGCCTGTGCCACGAGACCGTCCCGAAGGAGGCCGCGCACGCGCGTGCTGGAGATGGGGTCGCCGTGGACCGAGAGCGTACCGCCGCATTCCACGGCGAATCCCAGATCGTTCCCCAGCGAGCGGAGCGTGTTGGTGTCGCCGGCCTGTCTGCGGCCGAAGCGGAAGTTCTCTCCGACTAGCACCCGTTTCGCCCGCAGACGCCCCGCCAGGATCTGCTCGGCAAACTCGCGCGGCGAGAGCCGCGCCACTGCCTCCGTGAAACGCATGCACACCACGGCTCCGATGCCGAAGGACCGAATCAGGTCGGCCTTGTGGGCCAGGCTCGTGATGCGCTGCGGTGCCCGGTCCGGAGCCACTATGGTGAGCGGGTGCGGCTCGAACGTCAGGGCTACCGACTGCAGGCCGTCCGCATGCGCCGCCGCGGCCGCTCTCCGCAGGACCTGCTGGTGGCCCAAGTGGACGCCGTCGAAGTTGCCGATGGTCACAACCGCCGGTCCGAACCGGCTCGGCACGTCCGCGAGCTCCCGCCAGGCGTCCTGCATGTGATGGTCAGACCCCTACGGTGATTCGCAGTCCGTCGTAGGCCAGCGTCATGCCGCTCGGCAGCTCCCGGACAGTAGCGGCGTGCGGCAATTCATGGCACATGTGGGTGAAGAACGCTCGTCTCGGCCTCAGCTCCGCGGCCAGCGCCACGGCCTCGCCGACGGTCGAGTGCGTCGGGTGCGGATGGTGACGCAGGGCCCCCAGGAAGAGGACGTCGAGGCCGGACAGCTGGGCCTTCGCCTCAGGTGACAGGACGGTCTGGTCGGTCACGTAGGCCGCCGCACCGAAGCGGAAGCCGAGGATCGGCTTCCGACCGTGGAGCACGTGAATCGGCAGGAAGTCCACTCCGAACAGGCGGATCGGTCTGTGCCCGACGGGGATGGCCTCCAGTCGCGGCACGCCCCCTGCATGCGTCGCCTGGCCGCTGAACGCATACGGGAACACGCGACGGAGCGACTTGAGGGTCGACGGCGAGGCGTAGGCCGGGATGCGGTCCCTGCGGCCGTAATTGAAGGGCCGGACGTCGTCGAGGCCCATGATGTGGTCGGCGTGGTCGTGGGTGAACAGCAGGGCGTCCAGCCGGCGGAAGCCGGACCGCAGGGCCTGCTGCCGGAAGTCCGGGCTGGTGTCAATGACGATGTTTCGTTGGTCCGCGCCGTCGCTCAGCTGGACAAGAATCGAGGTGCGCAGTCTGCTGTCGCGCGGGTCGTCGGATCCGCACACCCTGCAGCGGCAGCCGATCGTGGGAATCCCCACGCTAGTGCCAGAGCCGAGGACTTCGATGCTGCAGGCAGGGCCCATCGGGCGAGTCGACTGCCGAGGCCGGCGGCCAACACCAATCTTACCGACGCCCGGCCGCCAACCCATCCGCGCACGGGACGGAACCACGTGGCGGGACTGGCCGGCTACCGAGCACAGCTCAGCGCCAGCACATTGCGGTCAGTGCGCAGCGATCAGTCAAACTATGGCAGCTGCACCCGAATCCCTGCGACTGGGCGGTCGCCGGCACCGGAGGCTATCCTTCGAACGGGGCCCGAACGCGGAGAGCGCCGCTGGGCAGCCTTCGGCAGGCCCCGGCGCGGAGGGAGCAGGCTAGGGGACGCAGGCATGGGGCCGAGATTGACACAAGCCCGGAATGGCCGCTCTGCGCCCGTGCCGAAGTCAGCCGTGTGCACAACCACGACAGCGGGCTCCGCTTGGTGCGGGGCGTTGGGGCTGTCGCCGAGCAACGCGATTGGCCCGAGCCCGCTCCGGGCCGCCGTTCTGCTACTTGCTGGACTTCTGCCGGCCAGCGATGCGTTCGGCCAAGGGATGGCACTGGTCAACCGGGAGGGCCAGCGATCGCCGCTAGCGACGCTCGATCGGCCCCCGCCGGCCGTGCGCTTCGTCGACGTCGCAGCCGACGCCGGTCTGGACTTCTTGCACGTCGCCGGTGGGCGTGTGCGCAAGGAATACATCGTCGAGGTGACTGGTAGCGGAGTTGCGATCTTCGACTACGACGGGGACGGGCTTCAGGATGTCTTCTTGGTCAACCAGGGCCGCTGGGATTCGGGAAGGGAGCTGGCCCAGCCGACAAGCCGGCTCTTCCGGAATCGCGGCAGCCTCCGATTCGAGGACAGGACTCGTGAGGCGGGTGTGCTGCACAGCGGCTGGGGGCAGGGAGCTTGCGTGGGCGACTACGACAACGACGGCAATGACGACCTTTTTGTCACCTACTGGGGGCACAACGTGCTCTACAGGAACCTCGGCGACGGCACGTTCGAGCCGGCTACGGAGGAGGCTGGTCTCCTTTCGGGCCGGCCGAGGTGGGGCAGCGGCTGTGCCTTCCTCGACTATAACCGGGACGGGTTGCTCGATCTGGCCGTAGCGAACTACATCCGCTTCGACCCGGCTCAAGTGCCCAAACCCGGAGAGAGCGAGCTGTGCCGGTACAACGAAGCCCCGGTCGTCTGCGGGCCTCGCGGCCTGCCCAGTGAGTCGCCCTCCCTGTTCCGCAATGCGGGAGACGGGCGATTCACCGATGTCTCCGAGGCAAGCGGCTTTTCGAAGGCGTCGGGCATCTACGGTTTCTCCGTCTTGACCGGCGACTTCAACGACGATGGCTGGGCGGATGTCTACATCGCCTGCGATTCGACCCCGAGCGTCCTGCTGCAGAACAACCGGGACGGATCGTTCACAGAGGTCGGGTACGAATCAGGCACGGCCCTAAACGAGCACGGGCAGGAGCAGGGCGGCATGGGCGTGGATGCCGGCGACTACGACCACAACGGGCTTCTGGACATCGTCAAGACGAACTTCGACAACGACATCCCGTCCCTGTACAGGAACGATGGGGGCGGGTTCTTCAGCGATGTCGCCGTGCTGGGAGGCTTGGGTGTCCATACCAGTTTTGTCGGATGGGGAGTCGCCTTTGTCGATGTCGACCACGATACTTGGCTAGACATTCTCATGGTCAACGGCCATGTTTACCGGATCGGAGACGACGATGTTGAGGGCTTTGAGTTCGAACAGTCGAGGAACCTGTACTGGAATCTCGGCAACGGCGCATTCTTGGACATGTCCTTGCATGCCGGCCCGGGCGTGACGCAGCGGAGTTCCGCGCGCGGTGCCGCTCTTGGCGATCTGAACAACGACGGCACGATAGAAATGGTGGTCAACAACCTTGACGCGTCGCCCAGCCTGCTCGTGAACGAGGCGGTTCTCGGCAACTGGATACGGGTCCGGACGGTTGGAGTGCGGTCCAATCGGAACGGCATTGGTGCTAGGGTCACCGTCAGGACGGGAAACACCGTCCAGGTGCGAGAGGTGCGAAGCGGTGGCAGCTTCCTGTCGCAGGGCGATTTCCGCCTGCACTTCGGCTTAGCTGGGGCGGCCCAAGCAGACGAGATCCAAGTTCGATGGCCGCTTGGCCTCGTGGAATCGTTCTCAGGCGTGCGAGCCAACCGTGAAATCCTGCTCCGGGAGGGCGAGGGCACGCCGCTTGAGGAGTGAATCTCGTGTTCAGCATTCGGCCGGCCCCCAGCGCGACTTGGAAGCGATGTGCCCGGCCCACGTCTGCACAACCGGAAGGGTGATGGCTAGCGCAGGGAGGACCTGCCGATCCTGACCGATGGCTGGTATCCTGCGTTAGCAGCCGTGGCTGTCGGAGATCCGTTCCCCTCTTGGGGGCCGGGTCCGCCTCGGCCATGCACCATGGCACTCGCGCGCAGGCGGGCCACGCAGCGCACGCCTCCTAGGCGGTGGGCAGACCGTTCCTGGCCCAGCCGCCCCGGACCGCCGGCAAGGGTATCCCGGCTTGTTTGCCCCGCCGTTAAGCACCGTCGAGGATGGTTCCTGCCGGTGGTTGGCCTCTTGGTCCTCGCTATTCGGATCCCGTTCCAAGGCCAACCTTTGCCGGACGGCAACACATTCCTCGGGGCGAACGTATGTGGTTCGTGCCATCCCGCCGAATACCGTAGACAGTCCCTCAGCGGCCATGCGAGGACGCTCCACCGCGCTCCAGAACACCCATTGGCGGATAGCTTCGTCCCGGCCCAGCCCTTGACCCGACCGCCGGAGTACCGCTTCCGGTACCGCAAGGAGGCTGGCCAGATCACCGTGCAAGCCGACGACAACGAATATGTCATGGAGCTGCCAATCGAATGGGCTTTCGGGGCGGGAGATCACGGGGTCACCTTCGTCAGCCGGATGAATCGGCGAACCTACCTCGAACATGCCTTGAGCTACTACTCGACCTCCGACTCCTTGGAACTCACGACGGGCCACGAGTCCATCCGCCCGGAGACGCTGCTTCAGGCGACGGGGCTCTCCTACACCGTTCAAGGGCCGGGGAATTCGATCTCCGACTGCTTCGAGTGCCACTCCACAGGGCCGCTCACGTACTCCCCCCGGCAGGAGGTCCTTGTCAACGAGCCCGGCGTTCGCTGCGAGAGCTGCCACGGACCCGGCGGATCTCACGTGGCCGCGGCCGTGGCCGGAAACCCGGCCTTTGCTCGCTCCCAAATCGGGAACCCGATGCGCCTGCCCGCGGATGACCTGCTGAGCTTCTGCGGCGCCTGCCAACGCGACCCGCGCGGGGACTCGGGCCACTTTGATCTCGGACTCGCTTGGAATGTCCGCCATCAGCCTCCGTATCTCCGGCAGAGCCGGTGCTTCCAGGGCAGCGGTGAGGACCTCACCTGCTTCACGTGCCATGACCCTCACGATCCCGTCCGTCGGGGCGACCCAGCGTACTATCGCGATCGCTGCGTTGCGTGCCACGACGGGGCCCAGCGGAGTGCGCCGGCGGAGGCTTGCGGGGCCGGAATGCCCGCTGACTGCACTGTCTGCCACATGCCCAAGGTCGCCGTCAGCCCGAACTTGAAATTCAAGAACCATTGGATCGGCGTCTACCCGGCCGCCGGCGGACTGAAGCCCGCGCGGTAGCGACTCTTGAGCGCCGCAGACCGGGCAATGGGCAATGGTCCCTCCGGGATTCCGCCTTACCAGCGTTCCGCTACACTCGAACTGGCCGCGGGCAGCCTGGCCGGTCTCCGCGGCGGAGTCTCCGGTGATTCTCGGAAGGATAACCCTAGCGTGTATTGCGGCAGTTGCAATGGCCCGCGCGGAGCCAGCGCAAAGGGGCGATCCAGCGCTGCGGGCGGCGTACGAGGCCTACCAGTCGGGCAAGCATGAGTTGGCCGCGAGCCGCTTCCGGGAAATTCTGGGCCGGGATCCGGACAATCCGAGGATTCACAACGATCTCGGCTCCTCGCTTCTGCGGCTAAAGAGATACGAGGAGGCCGTGGAAGCCTTCCGACGGGCATCCGAACTGCTGCCCGAGCTCAAGGAGATCCGCAAGAACATAGCTCAGGCGTACTTTCAGTGGGGCCGCTACGACCAGGCGCAAGAGGTCCTCTCAGAGTACGTCGAGGCACGGCCGGAGGACACCGCCGCCCGGCAGCTCTTGGCGCTCAGCCACATGCTGCAAGGGCAGGCCGAGCGGGCCGTGGGGCACCTCGAGGAACTCCGGTCCGCAGGAAGCACCGACATCGGCGTGCTGTACGCTCTGTCCTCTGCGTACCTGCAGATGGGCGAAACCGCCAAGGCTGAGGCGATTCTCGATGAGCTCTTGCGGTCACACCAAGACTCGCCGCAGCTGCAGGTGCTGCTGGCGCAGGCCAAGGAGAGCGGAGAGGACTTCCAAGGCGCGTTAGCAGCACTCGACCGTGCCATCGAGCTCCGACCCGACACGCCGATGGCCCACTTCTACAGGGGCCGTGTCCTTTGGCGGCTGGCGGACGCAGAACAGGCCGAGACCGCGTTCAATCAGGCGATCCGGATGGACCGCGGTCACGCCGAGAGCTATTTCTTCAGGGGCGTTGTCAGGGCCCGGCTGGGACGCTCGGAAGAAGCGGAGGGCGACCTGCGGCAATGTTTGAAGATCGATCCGCAACATGGGCTGGCGCACTATCACCTCGGAAAGATGCTCTCGGAGAGAGGGAGCCCGGAAGAGGCGCTGCCGCTTCTAGAGCGGTCCGTCGAACTGCAGCCCGACCATACCGAGAGCCACTACCTCCTAGGCCGCACCCTGCTGAAGCTCGGCCGCGCCGATCAAGCCAGGGAGTACTTGGGAGTGGTCCGCAAGATCCAAGACGAGGAGCGACGGGAGCTGGAGGAAGAACTCTCAGGCCCCGGATCGCGAGAGCCCGCAAAATGACCGCGGAGGACTACCGTCGGCGGAACGGCCGGGACTGCCTCGCGGTTCACCCGTGCAGCGCGGCACGTTAGCGTGGTCGTCGCCGACGCGCGAAACCGGCTGCCGAGAGCCTGAGTACGCCGGCCCGGATTCGGCATCCGGGCCGGTCGGTACCGGCAAGTTCAGAAACTGAACTTGAGGCCGATCTGCATAATGCGCGGATCGTGGGCGCTCGTCACCCTGCCGAAGATGCGATTGTTGAAGCCGAGGGCGACGCCGTTCCACTGCGGATGGTTGAACGCGTTGAAGAACTCTCCCCTCAGCTGCATCCGCACACGCTCCGTGAGCTGCGTGTTCTTGGCCAGGGTCAGGTCGAAGTTCGCCAAGCCCGGCAGCCGGATGGGGGCACGCGGTGCATTGCCGAACGTTCCCCGGGCAGGCTGCTCGAAGGCCGACGTGTTAAACCACTGCTCCAAGGTTTGCGGCCCAGAGTTCGGCTCGCCCACAAGGTTCGGCCTCTGGGGGCCGCCGCCGCCGACCCGGCCGTTGTCCCCGGCTAGGGTGGCACCGCCCGCGCGACCGCTCTGGAACGACACGATCCCGGCGACGGTCCAGCCGCCGAAGACCTTCTTGAGCGCTGTGTCCTGCCTCCGGAAGAACGGCAGCTCGTAGAGGAAATTCGTCATCGATATGTGCGTGCGGTCAAAGTCAGCCAGGCTCCACTCTGCAGCAAGGTTCCGCGGGTCCTGAACCGTGTCGCCGACATTGTCGCCGTGGCTCCAGGTTCGGGACAGAGTGTAGGCGCTCTCCAGCATGAATCCCCCCGAGAAGCGCCGCCGAAGCGTGATTTCCAGACCGTTGTAGGTGGAGCTTGCCGACGGCTCTTGGTAGAGAACGTTCGCGAATCCCGGGAACGGCCTGTGCGCGTTGATGCTTCCCTGTCGATTCGGGTCCGGCGCGGGGCGGTTCAGGTTGGGCCGGATGCCCAAGTGCACGCCGCGATTGCCGACATAGGTGATGTCGATCGAAGTCTGGCGGAAGATCTCGTTCTGGAGACCGATGCTCCACTGGTAGCTCGTAGCTGCAAGCCCCTCGGGATCGTGACCATTGACATTGCTCGGAAGGATGATGTCCCTGGTCCCCCCGGCCGGGTCGCTGAGCCTCGTGTTGAAGATCAGCGGCTGCTGGACGATCGGCGGCTGGGTCGACGACCGCCCGATGTGGCCGGGGCCATAGTAGACGCCTGCGCCCGTCCGCAGAACCGACTTGTCGGAAATCCGGTAGGCGATTCCGAGCCTCGGGCCGAAATCGTTGAACTGCTGGCGGTACAGGTCAGCCCCGCCAAACTGCTCAGCCCTTGCGTCCGAGGGGGTGAGGATACCGTTCAGCAGCGAGCCGCTTCCCGGTACGATGCGACCGTTCGACATGACCGTCACGGCCTGAGTGGGGTCGTAGAGCTCGGGCATGAAGGCAGAGACGAGGCCGTTCTGCTCCTCGCCGAGGACGCCTTGGAAGATTGACCAGCGCACCCCGAAATTGATCGTCAGGTCTTGGCTGACCTTCCAAGCGTCTTGGGCGTAGAAGTCCCGCTGCATCGCAATCAGGTTCGTTTGGATGTTGCCTCCCTCCTGCTCTTGGTATGTGAACGCCCTGCCCATCAGGAAGTCTGCCACTGCGTGGCCCGAGGCGCCGCCGTTGAAGTTGAAGTTGCCCTGGGGCCGCGTGGAACTGTCGACCCACTTGCGGATCCAGAGGATCTCCGTGCCGAACTTCAAGCTGTGATTGCCGACCTGAGTGGTGAGGTCATCTCGGAAGGTCAGCATCGGGTTGCCGTTGTCGTACGGCACGTTGGCCGCGCTTATGCTGCCCCAGCCTTGGCCTAGGCGGATGTCCGGAATCTTGTTCCCGGGATTTTCGGCGAACAGCTCGGGAATGTTCAGTCCGTTGGGCCGCTGCTCCATGTTCAGCAGCGGCCGGTGGATAGTGTTCCAGGAGAACCCGAAAGTGAACTCGTTGACCATCGTCGGGGACACGATGTTCGTCAGGCTGGCCACGAGATTCTTGCCGGGCTTCGAGTACGACGAGTGAATCGTGTCGAACGAATGGGCGGACCACAGCGCCTTGTGCTGGATCTGGCTCCAGTCATCTTGGATGTAGCGCGCCATCAACCGGACGTCTTCGCTGAAGTTGTGGTCGATCCGCACCAGCTCCTCGTGCTGGTCGGTAGGCTGGCTGGGCTGTGCAATCCAGTTCTGCCCTCCAACGCGGTTGGGCAGCGGGTAGAAGTTGTCCAGCAGGATCGTTGCGTTGGGATCAATGAGGCTGCTGGGAACCATGTTGTTCGGAAACGGATCGCCCGTGTCTGGATTGCGGACCTCCCTCTCGCCCGTAAAGTCGCCCATCCGCATGGCCGCCGTCGGGGTGCGGGCAAGGAATGTCGCCCCGCGCATGGAAGGCCCGCGGCGCTTGTACTGGGAGATGGACGTGAAGAAGAAGGTCTTGGTCTTGTCGGCGTTGTAGCCGCCGAAGGAGATCGGCCCGCCGAGCGTAAACCCGAAATGGTTCTGCTTGAGCGGCGCGGCTTCCGTGGCGAAGAAATTGGCGGAGTCCATCACGTTGTTCCGCATGAAGTTGTAGAAGTCCCCGTGGAACTCTTGGCCGCCGCCCTTGATGACGATATTCCCGACACCACCGCCGTAGCTACCCGACTCTGCGTTGAAGTTGCTCGTCAGGAACTTGACCTCTGCGATGGCCTCCGGCGGCGGGAAGTTGTTGATGCCCCGCTGGCCGCCGGTGTCCATGTTCTGAATGCCGTCAATCGCATAGCGCACCTTGTCCGTACGCGTGCCGTGGACCGCGAGCAGCGGGTTGCCCTCTTGGCCGATTCCGCGCTGGTCGGTCGCCTCGGCGGCAACACCCGCCGCCAGTCGCCCGAACTGCGACCAGTTGCGTCCGTTGATGGGCATCTCCGCGACCTGAAGGGTGTCGATCAGGGCCGCGACCTCGCCGCTCTCGGTGTCCAAGACCGGAGCAGCGCCCGAGACCTCGACGGTTGTGGTCACTTCCCCGACCTGCAGCTCGAGGTCCACCCCCAAGCGCTGCTCGGCCTCCAGCGCGATGCCGCGGAGTACTTGGCGCTGGAAACCTGCCAGTTCGCCGGCGATGTCGTAGTCGCCCGCCGGAATGGAGCTGACGACATACACGCCGCTCTCGTTCGACTCGACCACCCGGACTTCTCCTGTGGCCACATTCGTGACGGTGACCTGAACCCCAGGGATGACGGCTCCTGTGGCATCGGAGACCGATCCCGTGATGGTGCCGCGGCTGATCCCTTGGCCAAAGGCTACGGAAGCCGCGCACGCGAGCAGCACGCCAACCGCCGCCATACGCGCGAAGCTCCTCCCAAGGTGACTAGAATTCATAGCTCATCCCCTCCTACGACAGCGGCATTCAACCACCACCGTCGCCGGAAGTATATCACTGCTATCCGTTTGCGGGGCTCGATGGGGCCAGTGCCCTGAAGGCAATTCCGAATGCACGACGCCTTCGGTGCAGGAATCGGCGGGCCCTCGGCCGAGAAGCACTCGATCGCGTCCGTGGTCCTCAGTGAGAGGCGATCGTCGGTGAGCTTGTCTGCGGCACTTGGCCGAAGCTCCCCCTGGCTTGGGAACACGACGGCCCAGCAGCGCCGCGGGAGCGCTGGAGTTACCGGGCAGGCGTTGCGCGGCGGTAGCCGGCCTTGTTGGGCATTCGCTAGAGCGATCGCGGCCGTTCGCCGTTCCCTTCCGGCTCCTTTGCCTTGCGGGCCAGCGAGGCTAGGTTCCGGCCGGAACGCTGCTGCCCGCGCTCCGCCAGTAGCCAGCGAATCTCCCTGCCGAGGTATTCTTTGGCGACGTCTGGGAACTCGCTGTACGGCGAGTGCGGGAAAAACCGGTCGTGGATGTCCCGCACCTGTTCGAACGTGGTGGCCCCGAGCTTTCGCGCCAAGATCTGCATGTCACCCCAGTCTTGCTGGCGGTGTGCCCGAAACTTCATGGCCAACAGTTGCCGGTCCGAGGGGGCGATCACGGTCAGGCACTTGCCCTGGTAGGCTGTCCGCTCGTCGGCGTCGGTGCGCGGCGGCATGCCGGGTATGAGCGACACGTCGCGGTTGAGCCAGTGCGGGGTGATCCCCAAATCCTTGGCGGTCTGCCGCACTGCGGACTCGAACTCGTGCCGTCGGCCGGCGTACTCGATCCGCAGTGCATCCACATCCCGCGTCAGGTTGGACCGGCTCCCGTCCAGCAGCAACGCGGCGCTCCCGGCTAGGTGCACGGTGGCCTGAAGGGAGAGTTGCTCCAGCTTCCGGTCAAGCTGCTCGAAGGCCTCGAGGATTCTCAGCCGGTCGAGCACCCGGTCACGCTCCCCGCCCGGACCGCGGTCGCTCGGGTCGCTCACTGCGGAACGCGACAGGGTCCGGGGTAGGAGGGAGCGTTCTCCCACGGCCACTCGGGCAGGCTCCAAGGATTCGGCCAGCTAGGCGCCCAGTGGAATTTCTCGCCCCCACGGGGATCCAGCGAGCGGGGATCGAGCAGCGTGCCGTGCCGGCGGAATGCCGGGGGCGCGTACAGCTCCGGATCGCGGTCCGACGGCTCGTCCCTCGGACGGTACGTGACCACCCAGGCCGGATCGCAGGACCGCTCAGGCTCGTGCACCCACTCGGGGGGCTCGAGGCCGTGTTCCCAGGCCAAGTGCTCTGTAACGGCGGCGAGCAGGGCGTCCCAGCGAGTGTCGGTCAGATAGGGCCGCCTAGCCATGGCCGCGATCTGCTCCTCGCGGGGCTGGGCGTGAAAGCATCGCGGCAGGTCGCACACGAGCATCCGGTAGCGTGTCGCGAAGTCCGGGTGCCTGGCAATCACGCCGCTGTATGCCGCGACCTCGAAATCTGGGTCGAACTCCCGCATGCCGCTCGGGACTCCCGGCCTCTATCGTATCCGTCCTGCCAGTTCGCCAGCAGGCGCTCAACCTCCCCGATGTCGAGCCGTTTGAGGACGTTGTGCCACCCTCAGATGCCGGGTGCCCCCAAGCGCCCGGTCCGTTGCCGCAGGCGGGACCACAGGCGCCCCGGGAATCCGAGCGCCGCGCCGATCAATCCAATCCTTGGTGCGAAGTTGTTGCTGCGCAAGCTCCAGAAGGGCTGCCGGGGTAGAAACGAGTTCATGGCGTGAACTGGTGATGCCGACGGTGGCCCAGCACGAGCGGGGCGAGGAATGCCGCTGGTTGGCGGCAGGACAAGGAAGCGGGGACTAGTTGCGGACCAGTTGTGGAAGCCGAGGGTGGTGGGTGTGGCATCAGGGTCGTCGAAGTGCGGCTCCTCGTCGGCCCGCGATCCTTGTACACGGAATTTGCGCAGTGGTATGGGTCTCTGGTCCACTCCTTAGTGGCTAGACCGAGGCCCTGCCCACCCCCGTTTTCTGCCTCGCCGCCAGCCTCAGCGTGGCCAGTCTCATGTTGACGGCGCCTGCGTCTCTATCCGATTCGCCGCTGACGCGCTGCCCGCAGGATATGCTGGGGGCTGCCGATGTACCTGAAGATCCTCAGCCATCCGGTTTTCATGAACCTGAATTTCCACATGCCGATGGTTGTGGACCTCTCGCACCCCCTGATCATGCTGGAGGGCGAGAACGGCTCCGGCAAGTCGACGCTGCTGCAGTCGATCTACTACGCACTGAAGGGCCGCACCGTGGACAACTTCGCCTACAAACTGCACCGTCGTGGCACCAAGTTCTCCCAAGTCGTCCTCTTCGATGCCGAGCAGCACAATCCGCGAAACACGCCCGCGCTGTTCGACGATCAGCCCCAGATGAAAGAGTTCCTGATGACGGCGAGCCACGGCCAGGTCATGCTCTCGCTCTTCCGCGAGACCTTCCCCCAGCTTCCGCCGGATTCCGTCCTGCTCTTGG
>JAJDWM010000175.1 GCA_022825595.1 Bryobacterales bacterium
ATCGAGCATCCGCACCACCGACCGGGAAGCGTCATTGTGGCGTCAGTTCTGGACGGACCAGAACGTGGCGGCACGGGCCATCGGCTACACGAAGGGATTGGGCGACGGATCTCTCGATGACGTCAGAGAGATCCTGTCGCGGACGGACATCCGCGCGCTTGGACTTGTCGTCGACAAGGTCGACCGGATCATGCACGGCATGGAGCTGGGCACGGCGGGCATGCACAACCAAGTTCGGCAATGGTCCGGCGAAGGGTTCATGGCGGAGCTTCTGGACAGGCTGCATGGCGACGGGTTCGCGGTCTACCTGACCTCCGACCACGGCAACATCGAGGCGAACGGAGGCGGACGCCCATCCGAAGGCGCGGTCGCCGATGTTCGGGGGGAACGCGCGCGGGTCTATTCCGATGAGGCGCTGCGCTCTCGCGTGCACGAGCAATTCCCGGACGCGATCGCTTGGCCCTCCATCGGGCTTCCCGAGGACTATCTGGCCCTGCTTGCCCCGGCCCGGTCGGCGTTCGTTCGGGAGGGAGACCGCGTCGTCGGACACGGCGGAGCTTCCCTCCAAGAAGTCATCGTCCCCTGGACCCACATCGAACAGGCATCGGCATGAATCGCAGGGACCAGATCGGTTTCAGCCAGCGCATCCACCTCGACTGGCTGGAATACACCGCGAACTTGGCTCTTGCCGGAAACCCGAGAGACGAAATCGTCGCGGCGCTGAGCGAACGACTGAAGGAGAAGCTGTCGGTCGGAAACCAACCGGAACGTGGCAACCGGGACAAGGCCATCACGATCCTGACCAAGGTGTGGGTCACGGTCCCGAAGGATCTCCAAACACTCCGCGACGAGGGGCTCGATCATCTCCGGACTCGCGGTCCGAGCGAGCGGATGCTGGTGCACTGGTGCATGTGCATGGCGGTCTACCCCTTCTTCGGCACGGTCGCCGACGCGGTCGGGCGACTGCTTCGCTTGCAGGGAACCGCCGGAGCCGCCCAAGTACAGCGGAGACTCCGCGAACGCTTCGGCCAGCGCGAAACCGTCTCCCGCGCCGCCCGTCGTATCCTGCGAGCCTACATCGACTGGGGAGTCCTACAGGAAACCGAAGAAAAGGGCCTCTACCGCGCTCCCACGACGCGGCCCATCGACGAGGTACCACTCGCCCTATGGGCAATCAGAGCCACGCTCTACGCCACGGGGGACACGCCCCGACCGGCGTCCGCCCTCCTCCACGGCCCCCACATCTTCCCCTTCGATCTACCGATACCCTCCCTCAGCGAGTTGGAATCTTGCGCTGCTTTGGAGCTCTCCCGTCACGGCCTGGATCAGGAGGTCCTAGCCGGCCTATCCAAACACCTCCATGACCAAGAGTAAGTCGCCTTGGGCTACTGTCGCCATTTTCTTTACCCGCAACCTGAGCCGTCTTGCGTAACTCTCGTGTCCAAGACCGACCATTTGCAACCGCCCCCGCCAGCCGTTAGCATTGTTCCCAAGTACTTAGGAAGACAATCGGGCTAGTACGTGAACGCAACTAGAGATAAGAGCACCGTTGGGGCATGGTTGCTCCACCATGACCAAAAGCTTGCAAACGCAAGCACGACAGAATTCGAGAGTATCGTTGCCGCTGGTCGCTCTGCACGTTTGCTGTCAGCTGTTTCGCAAGAGTCCGCAACGACCGTCGCGACTGAACGGGTTGTGGAACTTGCACGTGCGATTGGAATCAGAAAGATCGAGATCGATGGGTTCATGAATGAGCTAGACTCTCACGGGCTCATAGATATCGGCCAATCGGGAATCGCGGTCCTTGGCGTATCGCAAGTTAGCTTACTCGATCATGCCGCAGATATATTCGAAGCACAGTCTCCACAAGGCTTGGAACGTGCAGTTATCGAACTAGCAGAATTAGGCAGTCATACGCCACTGCGTCGTCGCGATTGTGACGAAGCGCTGTCTGACAAATACCAACTCTCGAAAGCGGTCTTGGATGACGTTTTCCTTCAGTCGGAACATATTGGATTCGTTGACTACGAAGCGGACGGCCAGGAAAGGCTTTATTTTAACGGTTCCCTGTTTCGCAGAGGAAATGCATCCAAGTCCAGACGGATTTTGGACAGTCTGTCTAGCAACGATACACAGAAACTAGTTGAAGCAGAGGAACGACTGAAGGGCAGAGGCTGCCTTCTAGTTGACGAGTTGCATCGATTGCTTGGCGACGTTCTTTGGGGCAAGTTTCATCAAATTGGATATTTTGACGTCAGCGAAGTAGTCAATGAGCGCGGAACCACTCGATTCGTGACAAAACCGGAGGCACTTGTAAAGTACGTTCCCAATGGCTTGGCCGACATGCTTGATGATGCGAAAGCGCTGGCGAGTAGCCTCACATATGGCATAGTAAAGAGTCCCAGTACGCGCGGCCGAATCAAGCAGCCATCGGTACTTATCAGCACCCTCATAAATCGAGGTTATGTTGAAGGATGGGCATCTGCAATCAAGCACGACTATCATGTTCTAGAACGACGCGGAGTAGTGCAGGTCACGACGAGTGAACGTGGAAATCGACTTACCCTGCTAAAGCCGGAGGTCGGACAGATGGCGCGAGATTTGATTCTGCGAGGAGATGCTTCCGTGACAGCGGCAGAAGTAATCGTAGGTAGCAGTGCCGCATCCTTTATCGGGCCGGAAGCTTCACGAGTGACCGAGCGTAAGCGGGCGGTTCCCGAAACTAAGGTTGGTGCAATGCGGGCGCTAAATGTGCTCCGAAAGGGTCGACAGTGACTACCTCTGGCCGGGCATCGGAAGTAAAGGGAGCCCTCGCGGAAGAATGTCTCGGCAGATACTTCCGCAGCTTGGGTTCTTTCGTCCTGCGAGGTGTACCAGTTCGTGAGGGCCAGGAGACGGTTACTGACATCGATCTTTGGGTCTACACTAGGCCCACTGCTCACTCTCGTCATGTTGCTATCGTCGATATCAAAAACCGCCGTCGCGGCAAAGCGTTTGAACGGGCCGTTTGGGTCAAGGGCCTTCAATTTGCGCTCGGAGCTGACGAGGCGATTATTGCTTCTCGTGGAGTAAAGGATACGGCACATAGGTTTTCGGATCGGCTGGACATTAGGGTCATATCCAGCTCGGTTTTTGATGCAATCATCAAGAGATATTCGGATGCCGAACATCGGTTGACAACGGAACAGCTTAATGAGGTGTGGAAGACGATCACAATAGACAAATTAAACCTTAGAGCACGTATAGAAACGGTGAAGTCAGAGCTAACGCGCGGAATAGGTTTTCGCGCTTTCAACATCTGGCTGGATGAAGGCGCAAGGCTCCTTAGGCTTGCTACAGAACGCGAACCTGAGGCCGGACCAATTACGCGGTCGGCGTATTTCTGTTGCGCATTGATTGCAATTGGTGCCGACTATCTAGGAATGCGTCACTCGTTGTCCGATACATCTGCTCGACGAGAATTTTTCCGACAGGGTATGCTCTTCGGACATTCGGATTCAAATGCGACACAGACGTATTTGGATTTTGCGGAGAACATGGTAAACGAATTCCTAGACGTAAGTGGTTCTTCGGCTGCCCAGATTCGAACTGGCTTCTCCAAATCACTTGAGACCTTACCGATTGAGGGACTAGTTGAGTTCTTTTCACGTGCACAATCAAGTTCAGAGCTATTCCGAGCGGCAGTTGCACTTGAAGACGCATGCCATTCCACAGCGGTGCCGTGCCCTCGGGACCTTCGTAGCTTGGAAGCTAAGGTGGTGATTGGGTTGATTAGCGACTATTCGGGCTTGTCGAGAAAAGACGTTTTAGGGACAAAAGAGAATGGGGAACCGAAGGGACAGAACACCGAATCGAAACAGGATCAACAAGGAAAGTTGATTTAGGCGGAGAAGATGACGTGCATCAATCTCCCGAGAGCCTTAACGTTTGGGCCGTTTCGGCTATGAATGTCATGGAGAGGTATCCGAAGACGCTGCGGTCACGGCAAAAGCGTGTTGGAGGGCCTCCGCCCATACGCAGTGGCCGGCGTTTTGGGCGCCGAGGATGGTGAGGAGGAGGGCTTCGGTGTCGGAGGCGTTGCGGAAGCCGCGGAGGACGCCGTCCGGGACGACGATGCCGTCGAAAGGCTCAAGGACTACCGCCTCCTCGCCCTCGTCGCCCCAGTAGATCTTCCAGCGGCCGGTGAGGGCGACGAAGGTCTCCTCGGAGCCGTGGCTGTGGAGGGCCGCGCCGTTGCCGGGCGGGGCCTTCACGAAGTCGATGTGGTAGTTGACCGCCTGCTCGACGGCGGTTCCCTCGAGCTGCTCGTCGTCGGCCCCCGCCCCGAGCGCGCTGTAGAGGGTGCGGACGTGCCCGGGCAGGGTGCAGTCGAGGAACGCACGGGGCGACGGGACCAGCTCGCCGAATCGCCAGACGCGGCCTTCCATCTCCGTTCGTCCAATCGGCTTCGACTTCCCGAACCACGCCCCGGACGCCGCGTCGAAGTGGATATCGCGCTCGTTTCGCATGTCCCAGCTCCCTGTATTTCGCGGATTCGAAACCTCGGGTCCCGTCCGCTCCGGATCGCGCGGGTTACCGGCTACCGGTCGTTGCTCGGACGCCCCGCCCTCACCTGTCAATTCTTCTATCGGACGCGGCCTTCTTCCAGGGGCACGCTCCGGCTCGGCGCGCAAGTCCGATGCGTCGGTCCCGTACCGGGTGGACGGGCTGCGCTCGACGGTGCGGAGTCCGCGCCTCGCGGGCCGGGCCGTTACCCGGCCGGTGCCGTCGACCCGGCCGCCTCGCTGCTGACCCATTCGCGAAACGCCGCGGTCATTGGCTCGTCCGCCGTCGCCTCCGGACCCACGAGGTAGTAGCGAAGGCTCTGGTGCATGGAGAGATCGAACGGCTTCACCAGCCGTCCGGCCTCGATGTCGTCGGCCGCGAGCACGCTGCTCGCCAGCGCGACCCCCTGGCCGGCGAGGGCCGCGTCCATCATCAGCCCGTAGCTTCCGGACCCGAACTCCGGACCCTGGGTCGGGTCCACGTTCTCTACCCCGGCCGCCCGCAGCCACATCGCCCAGTCCGGCCAGGTGGGATTGCCGGGCGCCCATTCCTGGCGAAGGAGCGCATGCCACGCGAGGTCTTCCGGATGCTCCAGGGGATGCGGGCCTTCGAGCAGGGCCGGGCTGCAC
>JAJDWM010000011.1 GCA_022825595.1 Bryobacterales bacterium
GGGAAAGTTGAGGCTCTTGAAGGGGATCGCGAACTCGGCGCTCCAGCCTTGGTCGGACCGTCGGGTCTTGACGATCCAGATGGCGTCCCAGTCCTCGTTTGTCTCTCCGTTGGCAAAGACTAGGCCGTCGACCAGTGCTCCGTTGGGGTTGGTGGAGAAAAAGAAGGCGTTGCTTTGATCACCGAACGTGTCGAGGATTATGCTGACGCGGTCATCAGCCCTCATCTGCGCGTCACGCTGCATTTCCGAAGCCAGCACACGGTCCGGCTCCGGGTCGTAGCACATCACCCCCACATAGAGGTTGTTCTGGTCGTAGAGCAGCCGAACGTCTGTGCGCATTGTGGGCTTAGTGCCCGCCCTCGGAATCCGCTGCACCAGTTCGCCGATCGTTGGGGCGCGACGCCACGGCGCTTCGTCCAGCGAGCCGTCGACGGCGATGGCCGAAGTGACTCGGGTCACCCTGGCCGAACGGGTCGGGCCGGAGTCTGGAAGCTGCTGCGCGACTGCACAAGGCAGCACGATCGCCAGTATCGGTAGCAGGTACGGACGCGCCAGCCTGCCAACGGCCATTCGCCTCTCCCGCTGCCGGGTCAGCGTGCGGGGCTGGCGACTGTCTGGAGGGCTGCCCATGGGCCAGGAGACCGATCGCGCCGACCGGAGTCCGGTAGGTTCAGACCTCAGTTCCAGCAAGCTAGGCTATCCCCGGCGCGACCCCAGCCGAAGCCTCATAGTATTGCGCACTCGAAGGCCGAACCCTTTGCCCGGAAACTCCAGGCCATTCGTCGGGCGGCGTGAGGGAATCGACCCAGCTCTGGCGGCTCGGAAGCATCCCTCACCGGAGCAATATCGGCTATTCTTCGCCCAAGGCCCTGTCGAGCGCTTCCACGAAGAAGTACTCGCCCCACATGACCGACTCACCGACGCCCAGGCCCAGGTTGAGGTGGTAGATTCCCTCCTTCAGGATTCCCTCCCAGCCATGTGTCTCCGATGCGAGGTAAGGAGGCTGGCAAAGGGTCAGCAGCACGCGGCGTGCAGCTTGGTCGTACAGCAGGCCCTTGGCGGGATCTGCCGTGAGGCTTGCCAGCCGCAGCAGGCCAGCCGCCGTGATCGCCGATGCCGAGGTCTCTTCGCGGGTGTCACTCGCGGGCGCGTCGAAGTCCATAGGGGCCACGCCGTTCTTCGGCACGTTGAGCAGAAAGTAGTCCGCGCACAGTTCGGCCGTTCGCAGGAAGCGCGCATCGCGGGTGAACTTGTACGCCGCCGTGAAGCCGTAGATGGCCCAGGCCAGTCCGCGGGCCCAGCACGAATCCGACCGCCACCCTTGCTGCGTGGACTGCCGGAGGAATTCCCCGGTCTCAAGATCGTAGATGCCCTCGTGAGAAGTGCTGCCGTCCCCGCGCACGAGCACTCTCCCGCTGGTGAGGCTGTGGCGCATGGCAACGTCCATCAGCCCGCTGTCTCCCGTCTCCAGAGCCGCGTAGAAGATGACTCCGACGTTGGCCATGATGTCGATGAACACCGACTCCGGGCCCATGAACGAGGACATGTACTGGCCCTTCTCCTTGAACCGGAGCGCAAGAGTGCGGCCGGCCTGAATCACGATGTCGTTAAGGTCTTGCCTATCAGTCAGCTTGTACCAGCGGTGGTAGGTCGAGAGGAAGATGAAGCCCAGGTCGTGGACTTCCCGGTCCATCTTGCGGGGCTCCAGGGGCTCGGTGTACTTGCGTGCCAGATCTACCCACGCTTCGCTGCCTGTGCGCTTCGCGAAGATCCACATCATGCCCGGCAAGAATCCGTCGCACCAGTGGGTCCAAGCGGGCTTGCCGTGGCGCCAGCGTCCCTTTTCCGTGTACATCGGGTAGAAGCCAGGATCCCGCTCGGCGGTCGCCTTGACCTGTTTCTGGGCGAATTCGAGCGCGGCCTCGAACGTCTCCCGGGACCCTTCCAGTGAAGTCAGCTCAAGCATGAGATGAGACAGTGTACCAACGGCCTGTCCGTCCCCCTCGGGTGCAGTTCCGGACCTTGTGCCGACGATTCCCGAGCCGCACCCGCCCTGCCGTCAGCGACTGGAGGCCCCAGCGGGCCTCAACGCACCTTTCCCATCGGGATCTCGAAGTAGAACAGGTCTTGGCCGTTGGTGATGTCGTAGATGCCCGAAATGTAGGCCGATGCCCCCGATAATGGCTGGTCTGTGCCGGTCAGGTAGAACAGGAATCCGCTCGCCGTGCTCTTCGGCGTAACGATCGGGGCGCGGAATTCGCTGTCCAGGATTTCGCGGCGGTTAAGTGGCCCTCGTCGCACCCGTGTCCTGCTCAATCCCGGAACCCCGGGGACGTTTCGGCGGGTGGGCTGGTGGCCCTTGGGGTTGAAGCCGGCCAAGTCGTCCCCTCGCAGCGGCTCCAAGCCCTCCCGGTTGCCGAGGATCAGGCGGACCTGCATGTTCTCGAGCGAGTACGTGTTCGTCCCCGTGTTGGAGAGCACGAGCAACATCGGAGTCACCCCGTGCTCGTAGGGCCGCGCTCCGCCGAATGCCGACTGCTGGTCCTTTGCGGACACGAACGGCTTGACCGCGACGATCAGGTCACCTTGGCGCTGCTTGGCCGGATACTTGTCCGCCGTCTTGGCGCGGAACGCCTTCTGGGCTGCGACCGGACCGATGGCCACCGCGACAGCAGCCGCGACGAGCGTCAACCTCAGCGTCATGTTCACTGCTGTCATGATAATGGCAGCCCCGGGGGCTGCACGGAACTCGGCGGCTCCCTCGCAGATCCACGGCTGCGGTCTGCGGTCCGCCAGGGTATCGGTACCGGCTTCCCCGCCTCGCTGCGCATAATGGCTGGAACTGGCTGGCGGGCCTCTTGTTCTCTCTCTTCTACAGCGTGTTGACCGCGGCGCTGACGCCGGTCGTGGTCCCGTTCTGGATTCTCCGCAGCCTCGTCAAAGGCCACCCCTGGAGCGACGTGCGGGAGTCCTTGGGCTGGCTTCCGCGCGAGTGGGCGCTTGGCCACCGGCACACCATTTGGTTCCACGCCGTGTCTGTCGGCGAGGTCCAGTCCTCGCTGCAATTCCTTGAACGGCTGCGAAGAGCCGTTCCTGGTGCGGAGACTTACGTGAGCGTCAGCACGGGTCCAGGCCTGAAGCTCGCGAGAGACCGCCTCGCAGGGTCTGCCAGCGGGGTCTTCCGGGCCCCAGTCGACCTCGCGTGGGTCGTGGCGCGGGTGTACCGCAAGCTTCGCCCCCGGCTCGTGGTCGTGGCCGAGACCGAGCTTTGGCCCGGCTACTTCTTCCAGGCGGCCCGCAACCGAGTCCCGGTCGTGGTTGTCAACGGGCGCATCTCGGACCGGGCGGCGCCGCGCTACCGCTGGCTCCGCACCTTCTTTCGGTCCGTGCTGGCCAAGGCGCGCCTGATTCTCACGCAGTCCGATGGGGACCGGGTGCGGTTCATGGACGCGGGCGCAATACCTGATTCGGTGCGGGTCGGCGGCAACTTCAAATACGACGCCTTCGGCGCAACGGCTCGGCCCCGCCTGCCGACCGACTTGGGCTCCTTTCTGCGGCGCGCCCGCCCACGGACCGTGCTGGTGGCCGGCAGCACTCGCGAGGAGGAGGAGCAAATGCTGCTTCCTGCGGTGCGTGCACTGGCACGGCGAGAGCCGCAAACTCTGGCCGTGGTTGCGCCTAGGCATCCGGAGCGATTCGGGGAGGCGTGGCGAGTGATTAAGCAGACGGAGCTGACCGCGTACCGGCGCTCCCGCCTTCCGGCTGACGCTGCGGCGTTGCCTGCCGTTCTCCTGCTGGATTCCATCGGGGAACTCGCCGCACTCTACGAACACGCCGATCTGGCCTTCGTGGGCGGTTCTCTGAATGGCTGGGGCGGCCACAACGTCCTTGAGCCCTTGAGGTTCGGCAAGCCGGTGGTGGTGGGCCCGCACATGCAGAACTTCCGGCAAATTGCTCGCGAACTCATTGGGGCAGAAGGTCTGGTTCAGGTGCAGAGCGCCGAGGCCCTTGCCGCAGCGCTCGTTGACCTTACGGAGGATCTTGCCAAGGCCCGACAGGTCGGACTCCGGGGACGGGCTGTAGCGGACTCCAAGCGCGGAGCCTCCGCGCTGGCGGCATCCGAGGCCGCGCGCGCGTTCTGCGAGTCGCTGCCGATGTACGCTCCCACTGCGCTGGCAAGGGTATGTTTGTGGTTGCCCGCGGCTGCTTGGTCAGGCGTGGCCAACGTTCGCAGGAGGCTGTTCCGCTGGGGCGCGTTGCGCAGCAGCCGCCTGCGGCGTCCTGTCATATCCGTCGGCAACCTCACCGTGGGTGGCACCGGAAAGACGCCCATGGTGGAGTGGCTGACTGCCCAGCTCGCCAAGAGGGGCTACCGGGCAGCGGTCCTGACGCGAGGCTACGGGAGGGACCGTCCCAAGGACCTGCGCATCTTGGCTGCCGGGAGCGGGGCCAGTCCGGACGACTGCGGCGACGAGCCCGTGATGCTGGCGAGGATGTTCCGGCGGACGGCTCCCAAAGCGCTGATCGCGGTCGCGGCCGCCCGGGCTGCCGCCGGGCGCGTGCTGGACCGGAGCGGACTGGTGGATTGCTTCGTGATGGACGACGGATTCCAGCACTTGTGGCTGCAGCGATCCTTGGACATCGTCCTAGTTGATGCCATGCGGCCCTTCGGAAACGGCCACTGCCTGCCGCTCGGCATCCTGCGGGAGCCTGTCAGCGCGCTGAAGCACGCGGACATCATCATGCTCACGCGGGCCGGCGCCGGCGACACGCTGGCGTCACTGCGCGAGTTCATCCGCGGTGTAAACCCGACGGCCCCAATCTTCCGCTCGCGCACCGTGGTCACGGGCTTGGTCCCCATCGGGCCCGACGGCCGGGATGCCCCGTCCGAGCTGGGACAGGTGCCAGTGGCCACATTCTGCGGCCTGGGAAACCCCACGGCCTTTCAGGCCCAAGTGCGGAGAGCGGGCTTCACCGTCGTGGCGGACTTCACATTTCCCGACCACCATCGCTACTCACGGAGAGACGTCGAGGATCTGGTCCGGCGCGCGAGCGAGGCCGAGGCGGAAGGCCTGTTGACGTCGGTGAAGGATGCGGTCAACCTGGCCGCCGCGCCGGAGCTCGCGCTTCCCGCGTACGCCCTGCAGACCGAGATTGAAGTGCACCGAGGTGAGAGGCTGATGGAGCACGTCTGCGAGCGGCTCTGGCCTGCATCTTCGGGCTAGCTGGCGATGCCGCCCCGGGTCATTGAGCCGGGATCAAGGAGGCGTTCGAGATCCTCCGGGGCCAGATCCGTATCCTCGGCGGCCACGTCCCTGACCCTGCGTCCTTCGGCGTAGGCGCGCTTTGCCACGGCAGCGCCCATCTCGTAGCCGATCAGTGGATTCAGCGCCGTCACCAAGATCGGGTTGCGCTCCGCGAGATCCCGGGTGCGCTCGGCATTGGCTTGGAACCCTGCCACGGCCTTTGTGGCGAGCACCTCGGAGGCGCGCCCGAGCAGTCGGGCGCTTTCGAGCAGGTTGTGGGCGACCACGGGGAGCATGACGTTCAGCTGGAAGTTGCCGGACTGCCCGGCGACCGTGATCGTCACGTCGTTCCCGATGACTTGCGCGCAGACCATGGCCACCGCTTCGGGAATGACCGGGTTGACCTTTCCGGGCATGATGCTCGAGCCTGGCTGCACGGCTGGCAGCGCGATCTCCGCGAAGCCAGCGATCGGCCCGCTGTTCATCCAGCGCAGGTCGTTGCAGATCTTCAGCAGCGCTACTGCGGTTGCCTTGAACTGCCCGCTGAGCTCGACTGCCGCGTCCTGGCTGGAAAGGCTGACGAAGTAGTTCCGGCTCGAGATGAACGGCCGGCCCGTGCGCGCCGATAGGAGCTTGGCCACGCGTGGGCCGAACTCCGGGTGCGCGTTCACGCCTGTGCCCACCGCCGTGCCGCCCAGCGCCAGCGGCGAGATCCGCGAGAGGGACGCGCGAATGCGCTGCTGGGACTGCCGGAGCTGCTCGGCCCAGCATGCGACCTCTTGGCTCAGCCGGACGGGCAGCGCGTCCATCAGGTGGGTGCGGCCCATCTTGACCACGCCGTCTACCGACTCGGCCTTCTCCAGCAGCGTGCTGGCCAAGCGTTCCAGGCCCGGCAGCGTCCGGCCTGCGGTCTCTAGGTATGCGCTGACGTGAATCGCCGTGGGAATGACGTCATTGCTGGATTGCCCCATGTTCACGTGGTCGTTCGGGTGCACCGCCGATCCCAGCTTGGAGGTGGCGAGCGTAGCAATGACCTCGTTGGCGTTCATGTTGGTCGACGTGCCCGAGCCGGTCTGGTAGATGTCGATGGGGAAGTGCTCGTCGTGCATCCCTTCGGCGACTTCGCCGGCCGCTTCCTCTATCGCTTTGGACATCGGATCTTCGATCAGGCCAAGGTCCCGGTTGACGGCGGCTGCGGCCGCCTTGATCAGGCCCAGCGCTCGAATGAACGTGCGGGGAAAGCGCGTGCCGCTGATCGGGAAGTTGTTGACGGCTCGCTGGGTCTGGGCCTTGTAGAGCGCCTTGCGAGGCACGAGGACCTCACCCATGGAGTCGCGCTCGGCGCGGTAGTCGGAGTAGCCTGCCATATCTGTTCAGCGTAGAGCAGGCAGAGTCGCGCCCGTCCCGGCTTCCCGCTGGCCTCACATATGCAAGCCGGGCCGGACTCAGCTAGTAATAGATCGCGTAGGCATCTGCCGCTGCCACTATCAGCTCCGCGGAGTTGGCGAGCCTCGAATGAACCGCCCGCATACGGGCGCTCAGGTAGCCTTCGGGATCAATCTCCTTGGGAAGGTGCTGGTCGAAGGCACGAGAGCCGGCCATCTGCCGCAGGATCATCGCCAACTGGCCAGCTTCGGCACGCGTGTAGAAGAGACTTGCGAACGGGTTGAGCTCGGACGGGTTCACTAGGAGCGACAGCGCCGCCGGGTGAAGCCTCCGCAGTTCTGCGACTTCGGCGGCGATACTCCCCGAGAGTTCCGCGTTGCCGGAAGCCGTGGCCGCGAACCAGTTGTATTCCAGCGTCGCGAATCCGATCTCGAAGGATGTCAGGCGGGCGGCGCCGGTGGCTGTCCCGGCGAGGCCGTCCACCACCGCTTGGGCCGTCTGGATCTCCGGGAACGGCACTGTGCCGTTCTCGCCGAACCGCGCCCGGTACGCGGCAATGTCGAATCCCTCGGTCCCGGACAGGACCGGTGGATCCGGCTCGACCGGCGGTTCCTCAGAAATCGCCTGCACGGCCCTCTGGAATCGGGCCGGGATCGACTCGGCCCGCAATTGTGCAGATGCCACGATCAAGGCCGCTGCCAGGGTGCCGAAGAGTATTCTTCTTCCATCTGTCATGGTTGTGTGTGCCTCCCGGACTCGCTGCGAGCCCTCATGCGCTCCTTGGCGTGTCCGCCACGGTCGCTGTGTTGATGGTAAGCGGCCCTCATTGCCGCTTCCGCGTCCGGTCAGGCTAGACTGCCACGAGCGAGCCGCCGGACAGGATCGACTTGCGCGCTGCCTCGCACACGCCCTCGTTGTAGCGGCTGTTTGCGGGAGTGGCGATGATGCCGGCCTCCTCGACGCGGTCTATGGCGGCCCGCCTTCCCCCCGCTGACTGCGCGTGGCGCTCGACTCGAAGGGCGGCCTCTACGATGTGCCGCACCGAGCGCACTCCGTAGCCGGTCGGCACCAGGCCCGGGCCGCCGAGGTCCTGATAGAGGAAGTAGTCGGGGCTCGGCTCGGCGTACTGGGCACTTCCCGGCCCGCCGGGCGGGCGGGCGAGGCTGTAGGCGATTCCCCGGTACTGGTCCGAATGCTCGATCATTGCCCCCCTTCCGCCGCCCGTGCAGTACAGCGTCATGCCTTGCGTGTTGGGCCCGGGCGCCGCGTCAGGAAAGCTCAGGGAGTTCTGGACGTTGAGGCAGGCGCCGTTCTCCCAAAGGACGCGGGCGTCGGTCCACAGGTAGCCGCGGGCACCGTTGGGGAATTCGTCCAGCAGGCCGTGCACCGACACTGCGGCCGGCAGCAGCCCGGTCACGAAGTGCACGAGGTCTACGTAGTGACAGCCGATGTACACGAATGCGTCGGTGGCATCGGCGGTGAACCAGTGCTGGAAGTTGGAGTCCCGGTAGTGCCACTTCTCCATCAGCCTCGCCGTGCCGAGCCTGAATTCGCCGAATTCCCCGCGCCGGTAGCGGTCCCGCGCCATGATGCTGCGCGGATCGAAGCGTTTGTGGTACTCCACCCCGACGAGCAGGTCGCGCGCCCGAGCCTCGCGCTCAATCTTAAGCGATTCGGCGACGCTCAGCACAAGCGGCTTGACGCAGCACACGTGCTGGTCGGCGCGCAGGGCATCCATGACGATCCGGTGGTGCAGCTGGTCCGGCACGGCGACCACCGCTACCCCGCGCGGGGGCATGTCCGCCAAGGCCTCCCGGTAGTGCTCAGGTCTTGGCTTTTGACGGTCCGCTCCGGGGTCCAGCACGGGCGTGAATCCCACGTCGGGGAACGCCCGCCGCAGATCCGGGGCTCTTGCGAGACCCTCCACGGAGGCGTTGCGCTGCGAGCAGACCCGCACCTCTCCGACGGCCCCCTCGCGGAGCATCTGCAGCAGCGCCGGCAGCACTTGGTCGTGCGCGATCATTCCGGCGCCGATCAGGAGCACCGGCGTGTTTGAGCAGTCTGCCCCCACTCAGCCCCTCTTCTTCCGGGGGGTGGTTGACGGCGGTCTGCGCAGGACAATCCTGGCGATAGCCTCCAACATGGCGCGGGCGCGGGCGCGCTGGCGCCGCGGGGCTTCCCAACTGTCGTCCACTTCGGCGCTGTCCGCGACGCCGTAGTCGAAAGGGAAGCGGCTCGCCGCGGGGCTGGGGGCAAAGCTCCACCCTGAAGCGCTCTCGATGTAGGCCCGCGCGACTGACACTTCGTTGGCGAGGGCGTCGGCAGTGCCCTCCCCGTCATTGCTGTCGCTCACCATCAGGACCGGCCTGCCGTACTGCTTGAACTCGCGGGACCTCGCCAGCTTGTCGGCAACGCTGCGGCCGTCACCCTGCAAGAGGACAACGTCGCACAGCCGCGCCAGAGACATCGGATAGAGCATTGCTGCCCCGCTGGACGCCCCGATCGGCAGGCTGAACGACGCCGTCTGGAACGGCTGCCTGACGGCACGGATCAGCTGCTCGACGAAGCGCGGGACGAATCGGCGGTGGTCCCAGCGCCCCTCCGGCTCGTCCCATGCGTTGGCCACGTCGATGATCACGTTGCGATGGTTGCGCTCAACGAGATGCCGGGCCACGTTCCCCGCTGCCGCGACGATCGCCTCGGGGGACTCCAACGACTCGTCCTGATCCTGCTGGAACAGGACGAGGCACACGATCAGGCCCTTGGAGTCAGCGGATTCCAATAGGCGGTCAAGGCGCTCCATCCACGCCGGCTTGAGCGAGCCGTCCCGCCGGTAGGCGCTGACCAGCGCCCCGGAACGCTCCCCAAGGTCAGCGCTGGCGCCCCTCGACACCCCGTTTCGCTCTTGCGAGTAGCCCGGGTCGCTGCCCTGTAGGCTCACTACGATCCCCGCAATTCCGTGCTGACGGTACAGGTCCAACTGGGCGATTAGCCGGGCGGTGTTCCCGTCGGGGTCGAAGGGGCGCTCGCGTAGCCACTCGTCATCGAAGAGGCCCTGCGTAACCCGCACCAGCGCTAGGCTGCCGCGCGCCTTCCCCCGGTAGCGTCCCCCTTCGTAGGTGCGGCTCCACGTCGCTCCAAGGCCGCTGCGTACGTAGAAGTGGCTTGCTCCGTAGCGGGGCCCCAGCATTGCCCCCGTCGCCACCTCCAAGGCCCCCAGCTGGGCGCAGGGCGCTGCCAAGATGCCCGCGAAGGCTGTGCGCGTGAGGACGGAGGAGAGCCGCATGCCTTGCTGGGTGCAGCGCCGGAACTGCCGATGTTAGCACGTCGCTTGCGAAAGGAAGGAGGCCCCGTCCGTCAGAACTCCATCAGGCTCAACACAGAAGGGGCCGGTTGTCAGAGTCCGTGGGCATCTGGTCCGGCGTTTCTCCTGCCGAGAAGACGGTGCTCAAGCGGTAGCGGGACGCTCTGTGATGTTACGCGCTGGGCCGTCACAAGTCGGGCGCCCCAGCCTAGTAGTGCAGCGCACCAGGCTAACCGCGCGCTCGTGTCCTTGAGCCCTGCCTCGGCCTTGAGTCGGCCGAGGCGCTCACAGGCCATCCGGGACAGCGCTGTTCGCGTGGGACAAAGCAAGGCATTGGCTGCCAGATCCCTCGGCAGCTGGAGGTCTGCGGGCGTGAGGGCCCGCACGCGATGGTGCACCTTGGAAGCCTGGCTCACGGGGGTGCCGCCACCAATTCGCGGGCCGCTGGGTACACCTCATTGATCTCTGAAATGCGCTCCAACATAAGAGGGGGTGCCCACCGCCCGTTCAAGCTTCTTGCCCTCGGTCTTGTTGGGGTACTTCGTTCCCTCCCTGCTGGGGACCGAGATCCAACTTGCGCGGCTCACGGTTCTTCCCCCGCAACTGCTCTACTGAGCCCCCGCGATTCGTCAATTGGCCCTGCGGCATGGCCAGGTGGCACCGGTGGTCTGCCTCCGCTTACCGAAGGCGTTCCTCCACTCCCACCGAGAAAGCCGGCAGCTGCCTAAGCTGTCCCTCCAGCGGCCGGTTCGCCGCTTCCAACTGTCGCACCTCGGCTTGAGAGGGATATGGCTCTCGCCTCAGCCACTCCCACCTCCGTCATACCCGGTCCTCGGCCAGCCCGACCAGACCCGAGGCCAGCGCGACGTCGAATCCAGTCGGACCGTTCGCTCGCAGGTCTGCTATGGAGCACAAGCGCCGATGCTGATTCCACCCCCCGCCTACAACCTGCCGTCCAAACTCATCTTCCCTTTTACGCCAGACACCCCCTCCTCCCGCCGTCTGAACGGTTGGGATTCTGTTGAATAGCTGAGCCATAGACTGATAGGCACTGCGCACGGGGGAATGCTCACGACCGCCGGCGGGCGCATCGTCCGGTTCAACAGCCCGCGCAGGTGTGCTTCAATCCCGCATACCCTCCGATAGAGCACCCGAGGAGACCGTCATGACAAAGGAACAGGAAAGGTTGGTGGCCGCCTTCGAGTCCCTTCCCGAAGACCGGCAGAGTGTCTTGGAGCTCCTTTCGGCCGCATACCATCCGCGTTCCCGAACCGCAGCGCTGGAACTTGTGAACGCAGCGGGCGCTCTCCAGTCGCCAACCGGGGCCAAACTG
>JAJDWM010000662.1 GCA_022825595.1 Bryobacterales bacterium
CTCCTGCAACGGTACAACCCTGACTACTCTGTTGCCGTACGAGTCCGGGAATCGCTCGGCATTGAGACGGGCAATGACGTCCATTTCGGCTTGCGCCTCCGCGAGAGTCACTCCCGGTCGCAATCTCGCAACCACGTCGAACCAATAGTCTTCCGGGCCTGGCGTGGCCAGCTGAGTTGAAGAGACGAACTGTGGCATCCAGAAATCAATCTTTTCGACAACGGTAGATCCACCGAGATGAAAATCTGCCTCTAGCGGAGGAAACTGAACCGGTGCCGTTGCCACGCCGACAACCGAGTACTTGGTGGGCCCAGCGCGAGAAGTATTCAAGATATAGAGATCGATAGCACTTCCTACGAGCGAGCTATCCGTGTCGAAGTATCGGCGCCAGATCCCGTTGCCGACCACCAACGCCTGCCCCCCGGCAGTCGATTCGTGTGGGCGTTGGGCACCTCGGTCCTGGTCTTGGAATGACCTTCCAAGAATCGGTACGCGGAATACGGCGAAGAACTCTGGTGTCGCAAGTAGCCCGGCTAACCGGTCGCTTTGGGCCCCATCGATCAAATCGGCGGTTTCCCAGCGGTACCCCGCAATCGCCTCGAACGACTTCGTCTTATCCTGCCAGTCGGCGAGCAGCCCAGGAGCCACGCGTGTGACCGGATGGTCGGTCACCGTCTCAACGCTTCGAAGAGTGACCAGCCGATCGCTTTCTGGATACGGCGGCGGACGCAGCAGCAATGCCTCGGCCACACTGAACACAGCGGTGGTTGCTCCGATCCCGATTGCCAGATTGAGAACGGAGACGGCGAAGAACCCCAGATTGCGGCGGAAGTATCGGATAGCCGCAAGGATATCCCGGGCTGTCGCTTGAATCTGGGTCACGGTGCCGAACTCGGGTCGGGCACGCAAACGCCTTTGTGTGGCGTCGTCCTTTCATTGTATGTTTCGGCCGGCGAGGGAATTGACGTTGGTGTTGATCTTGCTTGAGTGATGAAGCTTGCTCTTTCGACGCTTCGCGCTGGGCCTCAGCGCAGAAGTACGAAGTCCCTCCCAGCCCCACACGACAACCTGCACCACAAGAAGGCCCTGTGTTGGCCTGAACGGTGGCCGAGCAGCCGACATTGTCGGAACCAGCTCCTCGACGCCGTCGTGTCGCTGGACCTTCCCCTCCGCGGTCAGGCAGCAGGGGGCTCGATCCGGCGTTCGGCGAAGCATCATCAATTCTGGGACTCGATTCCGCAGGGTCGGGCCGACCTGGCTATGCGGGATTACAACTACCACGGGCATGATCTCGAGCCCGAACACGCGGTCGATTTCTGCCTTTCTCACCTCCACGCCCGGGAGCGTGCCCGGGCTCTGCTCCCCAAGATTCCGGCCGGTGCGGCCGAGTACCTAGGGAAGATATGCCCCGTTTTCGCAAGCTTGATCGACCGCCCAGACCTTCCATGGCCCGAGTCGATTGAGGATCCAAGATCCGTCCTTGAGCCGCAAATCGACACGGTCCACCAAGTAGAGGAACACTATCGTCGACCGCCGCCGACGATAGTCTGTCGCCCAGCGAGCGTCCCAGTCTCCGGCGGGCGACAATGGACCTGTGGTCTTCGTCCTAGACAACTACGACTCATTCACGTACAACCTTGTCCAGTACTTGGGCGAACTCGGCGCCCGGATGGAGGTCCGGCGCAATGATCGGGTCACGGTCCAGCAGGTTCGCGACCTGAAGCCCGAGCGCATCGTCATTTCGCCCGGGCCGTGTACACCCGCCGAGGCAGGAATCTCGGTTGCGCTGATCAAGGAGATGGCAGGCGTTGTGCCGATCTTGGGCGTGTGCCTCGGGCACCAGTCGATCGGCGAGGCCTTCGGTGGCAGGGTCGTCCGTGCCCCATACCTGATGCATGGCAAGACCAGCCTCGTGCACCACGACTCCCGCACGATCTTCAACGGGCTAGAGCAGGGCTTCGTGGCCACCCGCTATCACTCTCTCGTCGTAGAACGCCAGTCTCTGCCACCAGACTTGGAGATCTCGGCTTGGACCGAGGACGGGATTATCATGGGCCTGAGGCACCGCAGCTTAGACGTCGAGGGAGTCCAGTTCCACCCGGAGTCGATCCTCACCGAGGCGGGCAAGCAGCTGCTTGTCAACTTCCTCAACTGAGCCCTTGTCAGTCCGTCCGGCGTCGCGCCGCACGGTAGGCCTCGTCCACGCTCAGCCAGATCTGGTCAGTCGCGTCCAACATGCCGTGATCGGTGTCGAGCCACTCCACAGAGACGTGCGGGCACCTCTGCGCAAACCTCCGGATCACTCTTGGCGAAACCGTCTCGTCGTGGAGGCCGTGCAGCACTCTGGTGCAAACTTCGACCTCTGGAATAGCCTCGTGGACGGCGGCGTCCTCGAGGAATGCATGGCCCAGAGCCATCGGTTCCCCGTAGCGGTAATGAAAGAAGTCCAGAGTTCCAGCATCCCGCCACATTGGCACTTGCGGGCCCAGCACACTGATCAGTCTGCGGTGAAAATCGAACGCCGGGGCCAACAGCACCAGGGCGGGGCACGATTGCGGACGGCGGCTGGCGTGAAGGGCTGCCAAGTATCCACCCAGACTGGAGCCGATCAGCAGGGCAGGGCGCAAGGCCGTGACTAGGCGATCGACCAGCGCAAGCTGGCCGGACATGGTCGTGTGCCGGAAGTCGCCGCCGTCCAGATCCGGTCGCACGACCTTGACGCCCTCACTCGCAAAGCGGTCTGCCAAGTAAGTCCCCTTGGCCGAGCCTGCGCTGGAGCAGAATCCGTGCAGGTAAAGCACCGTACCCAATTGCTGCTCTCCGTGTCGGTCAGGGAGGCCGCCAACCCTGCGATGCCGCGCTGGACGGCCATTGCGAATTCTCGGAATTGCAGATTCTATCAGCCCGGTACGGAGTGGTCGGCCACCGGTGGGCGTAGCAGAGGTCCGAGACGAGCAGCGCACGCCAGCCCGCTGCTTGCGCGCACCTGCGGGCCTTAGCAGAATAGTTCTTGGAAGCTCCAGAGAGATTCCTAGACCACCCAAACCGAACGGTGATCGCCCTTGGGCTCCCGATCTTGGGCTCCCTGCTTGCCGAGCCCCTCACCGGGCTGGTGGACACGGCCTTTGTGGCGCGGCTCGGGGCAGAGCCGCTGGCGGCCCTCGGCGTTGGGACGATGGTACTGTCAGCCATCTTCTGGGCTCTCAGCTTTCTCGGCGTAGCTACTCAGACACTTGTTGCCGGACTCATGGCGACATCGGTTCGCCACCACGGCGGGAACGGGGCTGCGTCTGGAATGTGCTTTGTGGCCGTACTCGTCGCTCTAGTGGCGGGCACGGCCATCGCGGCCGTTGGCGTTCCTCTTGCCGTAAAGGTTGCTGGTGCGATGGGAGCCAGCGGGGTCGTTCAGGACCTTTCCGTCGACTACCTTCGATGGCGC
Source organism: Bryobacterales bacterium (assembly GCA_022825595.1). GTDB lineage: Bacteria > Acidobacteriota > Terriglobia > Bryobacterales > UBA6623 > VXMF01. The sequence goes on from JAJDWM010000662.1 coordinate 3,440, forward strand.
TTGGGGGGTGCCCCGGCCATGCTTGTGGCATTTGCCGCGCTCGGGGCTCTTCGCGGTGTGCACGACATGGTCACTCCCCTTCGTGTCGCTGTCGGTCTCAACGCCCTGAATCTCATCCTCGATCCGATCCTGATATTTGGCTGGGGGGCAGTTCCGGCTATGGGAGTCGTGGGGGCAGCGCTCGCGAGCACGGCCAGCCAGTGGGCGGGAGCCCTCTGGGCCGTCTGGGCCGCCTTCTCTCGCCTTGGCAGACCGGACGGCTTCGACTGGAATCACGCCAAGAGCCTTCTCTCGGCAGGGACGAACCTCGTTGCTAGGGCCGTGAGCCTGAACGTGTTCCTGCTCCTTGGGACTCGAAAGGCCACGCTGATCGGAGCCAGCGCAGGCGCTGTGCATCAGGTGGTCCGCAGCGTATGGTTCTTCGACGCCCTGTTCCTAGACTCGTTCGCGATCCTCGCTCAGAGTCTGGTCGCACACTTCCTCGGCCGATCCGAGTTGTCGAATGCCAGACGAGTTGCCCGGGTAGCCCTGCGGTGGTCCTTCGGCTGCGGTGTCGCGCTAGCGGTGATCATGCTCCTCGCCGCGCCCGTCGTCCGCCGAATCTGGATTCCAGCCGAAGCGGTCGGCCTCTTCGCTTCCCCGTGGACGATCGCAGCACTTAGCCAGCCCATCAGCGGCATCACCTTTGGTTCGGACGGCGTGCACTTCGGGAGCGGAGACTTTCGCTTCCTGAGGAACGTGGTGCTCACCGCACTCGTCGCGGGCGGCGCGCTGGTCATCTGGGCCGATCCCGCACGCCCATGGGCCTTGGACGCGGTCTGGTGGGCCTTCGCGGTTTGGACGTCCATCCGCGCCGCGGCAGGAGTGCTGCGGATCTGGCCGGGCAGTCGCACGGCGCCTCTTGGCGCTGTCGGAGAGCCTAGGGGAGTCGGAAGGCCATGACTCTGGCCATGAAGCTTCCAGGGTTGTACTTGTTCCCGCCGCCGACCGCGATCGCCACGTATTGGCGGCCGTCTGCCAGATACGTGATCGGCGTCGCATGCGCGCTGGCCGGAAGGCGGTACTCCCAAAGCAGGTCGCCCGTGTCCTTGTCGAAGGCTCGGAACCGCCGATCGTTGGTGGCTGCAATGAACACGAGCCCTCCCGCGGTAACCATTGGCCCCCCAAGGTTCGATGCGCCCGTCGGGGGGATGCCCCTCTTGGTCAGCTCGTCGTACTCGCCGAGGACGACTCGCCAGCGAAACGCTCCTGTGTTGAGGTCGATGGCCGTCAGGTGTCCCCACGGCGGCCGCTGACACGGGTACATGTTCGAGTCCCAGAAGCGGCCTTGCGGGCCTGACCGGCTGCGCCACGGCACATCCGCGTCCTCTCCTCGGAAAACCATCGATGCAAGGGACCCCACGTCCATGGAATTGATGTAGAACGTGTCAGTCTCGGGGTCGAAGGCCCCTCCGCCCCAATTGGAGCCTCCGTTCGTGCCTGGGAAGAAAACGGTCCGGCGCTGGAGGCGCGGACGAAACAGTGGACCTTCGATCGAAGCTCCATCCAGCATCTCAAGGCATTCCGCCCGGGATTCCGGGGTGACACTGGAGATCTCGTCGGCCCGCATATGCTGACGGATGAACGGCTTTGGGAGCACGGGTGCCGGTTGCGTGGGGTGGTAGTACTCCCCGGGGATGTCCCCGGCGGGCACTGGGCGCTCCTCAACATCGAACAGTGGTTCGCCGGTAGCGCGGTCCAGCACAAAGATGTATCCCGTCTTGGTTGCCAGTGCGACCGCCTTCACCGTCCTGCCTTCTCGGACGACCTCGACCAGCGAAGGCTGGGAGGGCAGGTCCCAGTCCCAGATGTCGTGGTGGATAGTCTGGAAGTGCCACCGTCGGCTGCCGGTCCGGCAGTCGAGAGCCACGAGGCTGTTCCCAAAGAGGTTCGCCCCCGGGCGGTCACCTCCGTAGTAGTCGTACGATGGCGAGCCGAGCGGCACGAAGGCCACTCCCAGTTCCGCGTCGACCGCCGCGGCGGTCCAGAGGTTTGTCCCGCCGCGCTGGCGCCAAGAATCACCACCCCAAGTGTCGTTGCCGAACTCTCCGGGATGCGGCACTGTGCGGAAGCGCCAGCGCAGCTCTCCGGTGTGGATGTCAAAGCCCCGCACGTCGCCGCTCGGGCCGCGGGGCTGCCCATCTGACACCCGGCCCCCGACCACTAGGGTCCCCGCGCACTCTGGCAACGGAGACGTCAGACCGTAGTGGCCCCCAACGCCATCGGCCACCAGTCCGCTCGCGGCGTCCAGCATTCCGCCGTCACCGAACCTCGCGTCAGGATGTCCTGTGCGAGGGTCAATCGAGAAAACCTGTCCGATCTGCGTGCCCAGCACGAGCCGTTCCTTGGAGCCCTGCTTCCAGTAGCTCATGCCCCGGTTGACGAACAGGTTGAACCGGTGCGAACGGTTCAAGGGTGCACCGAAGTCCCATAGCTTCCGCCCGGTGCTTGCGTCAAGGGCCAGAAGCCGG
>JAJDWM010000100.1 GCA_022825595.1 Bryobacterales bacterium
GTGGTGGCGAACATTGCAGTCGCATTGGAGTCTTTGGGCTGGGGCACGGCCGGTCACGGGATGCGCATGTAGGCGAGCTATGAGCTTGCACAGGCGCGAAGAGCAATGGACGGTCGGAATACCTGGAGACATGAGGGCAGACGATACAGTCCCGTAGTTGCGTCATTGAGGTCAAATACTATCCGGTGATTGCTGATGCTTCGATCTGTCGTCGGCCACTTCCTGTGATCGGCCTAGAGAGGTATCACCGGATGCGTCTCTCTTGTCTCTTGCAACGAATCGCGCAAACGGGCGCCCCCCTTGCCGAGGCGTGGCGGGAAGCGTCGTGAGAGAAAGGCGAGGCACAGCGATCCAAGAGCGTCACTTCGGAACAGGCGCAAAACACGCGCCGGTTGCCACCACGCTAACTTGGTCGCCCGCCTCCGCCCGACGTCCCGACTTGATTCGACCAGCTGGGGCGCCCGAACAGTCTTCAGTCATCCAAGCGATTCCCCGTGCAGGGCAACGAAGTGCTTTGGCGGGCGATTCCTAGCGGCGCTGCACACCGTGGACACCCGGAGCACTATAGGTGCCCATCTGTAAAGGCGGTGGGCGAGTTCGCCAGAGGAGTGAATGGATGTGTCCGTGCGTCGGGGAGCCGGAGGCGGAGGGTGGGACGGAGTGTCCGCCACGGTGGCGCACAGTATCGCCGAAAGCAGAGTCAGATGCGGTTGCGAGCAAGGCTGGATCCGGCGCGAACAAGGGCACACTCTCTTGTTGTGATGTCGGGGCGCTCGCTGGTGTTGATCCTTGCGCACGCCGCTTCTGGGAACGCGGCAAGTCCCATCGGGACGCCGAGATCTGTCGCGCCCTGAACCGCTGCATGTGGGGACGCGGACAGCCGTGGTCGAATTCAAGGGACAGCCCCTTCTCCCCGATTGCCGACATCGGCGCAAGCCGGTGGGCGGCTGCGCGATATGAGGGAAGCGCTAGGAGATGCGGCAACCCGGAGGCACAACCCGCCCAACAGTAGCTCCAGCCAACGCCCCACTGGGCGCGGGCCAAGGAGGCACATCGCGCATCAGCCGGATTGACCGAGTATGCCCCGGCGTGCGATGGCGCGCTGGACAGATCCCGACCGAAAAGCGGTCACACCGGGGACACCCTCACTTCCACAGAGCTGGGCAGTGCTTTTTCGGATTCAAGGCAGCATACTAAACAGAGGAGCGCCAGAGGACATCTGCGAGGGTCTGACGACGATCCGGAAATGACAGGCAAGGATCCGGCCAAGTGGAAGCCGCTGGAGGGTATGCCCGAGGGGGCGCACCAGTGGGGCTCGCCCGAGCTGCGGGAGATGGAACAGGAGTGGCAGAGGATCCGCGACGCACTGACAGGTCGGGACAGGCCCCGGCGCTTCCTTGACAACTGGATCGAGGAGCGCGGTCGCGCCTTCGCCATTGAGAACGGCCAGATCGAGAACCTCTACACCCTGCGCGGGGGCGTCACCGAAGAGCTTATGGCCGAGGGCCTGCAGGGCGTCATGGGCGCCCATACACTGGAGGGGCTTCCGGACAGGACGATCCAGGGCCTGCTGCAGGACCAGGCGGACGCCCTGGAGGTGATGTTCCGGGACGTGGCCGATGGGCAGCCGCTCACGCAGCACACGATCCGTTCTTGGCACGCGATGCTCACGCGCCACCAAGAGACCGTCACGGGGCTCCAGATCACGCCGGACGGCAAGGCGATGAGGCGTGTGCAGATCCCCTTCCGGGAGAAGGGCACGTGGAAGACGATTCCCAACAATCCCCGCCGGACGGACGGCAGGATCCACGAGTACTGCCCGCCCGAGCAGGTGCAGTCTGAGATGGACCGGTTCATCCAGCTGCACCGGGAGTTCGAAAGGCAGGGCTACCCCGTGCAGGTCGAGGCGGCCTGGATGCACCACAGGTTCGTCCGCACGCATCCGTTCCGGGACGGCAACGGCCGCGTCTCGCGAATGCTGATGGCCTATGCGTACACCAAGCGGTGGCTGCCGCCGCCCATCATCTCCGCCAGGCGAAAGCCGACATACATCAGGAACCTTGAAGCCGCCGACGCGGGTCGCCTCAGGGTCTTTAGCGACTACTTGGGGGATTTGGCCCGGCTCGAGCTGAGAGATGTCATCGACCTTGGCCGGCAAGCCTTGGCCGGACACTTGGAGCGCCCCAACGGGAACGGCGGCCGAACCTACGTAGACCGCTATTCGCCCCCCCTGCGGGAGGGGGACCTCTTGCCCCTGCCCCGCAAGATGGACCGGGGGAGCCGCGCCCGCGAGAACTAACAGGGACCCGATAGCCCGACCGCTCCGCTCTCCCGGTCTCTCATGACTCCCGTCCGCGCAAAGGGTGCCGCACCTCGCGCTGCATCCCGGCCGTCGCCCGACACTCAAAGTCCCGGCGGCACCTGAGGATCCAGGTGCGGACGGCGCGGGCAGGCACGGCCTCGAACGCGACGTAACGGAAGGCGGTGGCGCAGGGGAATGCGTGCAAGTACTACAGCCACTGGGGCCGCTCGCAGTACTGCTTCGGGCGGGTCGGCCCAAAGGTCGGCTTCCAGTCGACGACGCATTCACCCGGCAGGATGGCGTCCACGGTCCCTGGGGGTGAAGCCACGCCGCCCGCCGCCTACCACGGGCGACTCGGTGACGTGACAGGACACTTCGACACACGCCCGGTGAGGGATTCCCGCCCAGCAGAGGGGCAACGTCAAACCTGCACAGCCCGCCGTGCATCCTCCCCTGGCCGGACCTCAGCCGACGATAGCTGTCGAGTATCTTGAGGGCCGAGCTAGAGTCCTAGCCCGCATCTGCGAGCGGTAGGCCGCACACCTCCGCCCTCCGCAATTGCGCCCTGGGGATCCGCGACCGGTGCACCTCGGCCCTGCCTTTCTTTCTGCGAAGACGATTTCCCTTCAAGTCCCAACGCGGAGGTTGGCTAGTGGAAGGATGCGTCAACTGCCCTGGGCGCTCACGCCGGCAAACCGCAGATCCTCTCCGCGATGGCGAACTGACGCTTCGTCAATCCCACCAGAGTCCAAACGCACGATGGGGCAACTCTGATGTAGCCCATCCGCGTGGCCGCTGGGCCACAATGGTGGCCTAAGTGTGGCCCGGCACAGGCCGCCGCCTAAAGGAGACACCCCAGACATGCCAGCAAGCCATCCCCGTAAGGGTCAGTCCGTTTCGCGCCGCAGGTTCGTGGCCAAGGGGGCCGCCGCTGCGGCCGCCGCTGCCGGGGGCGCGGCTGCTGCCAATGCCAGCGGGGAAGAGCGGCCGATCGCGATCCCTCAGGAAGTCCCGAACAGCCGGAAGGAGGCATCCAGGCCCGCGGACTTCCCGATGACGGGCGCGCAGGTTTTCGCTAAGGCGTGCAAGGACGAGGGCCTGGCGGCGCTCTTCTGCGCGCCCGGAAACTATTCGGTGATCAACGCCATCGCCTCCGAGGGCATCCCATGCTATGGCGGGCGGACCGAGGGGATGATGTGCTCGGCCGCAGACGGTTTCACAAGGGTGACCGGCGAAGTGTCAGCGGCGTCCGGGACAGAAGGTCCGGGATTCACCAACATGATCATGTCGGTGGCCGCGGCCAACGCCGCCCGCACGCCCCTATTGGTGCTGGCCAGCAACATGACGATCGCGCTTGAGGACACGGAGCACGGCATCCAGCGCGTCTACCAGCAGCCCACCACGGAGGGAATGAAGAAGTACGGCAAGCGCCTGATCAACCCTGAGCGCGTCCACGAGTACGCCGGATACGCATTCCGGCAGCTCAAGACCGGCGTGCCGCGCCCGGTGCACCTGGACTTTCCCGGCGAGGTGGCGCGCCAGCGCTTCGACAGTCCCGAGGACCTGCGCTTCTTCCACGACAAGTCCAAGTACCGCACCGAATCGCGGCCACACCCGTCGCCCAAGGAGATCTCCCGCGCGGCGGACATGCTCGCCAAAGCCGAGCGGCCGATCATCGTCGCCAGCGCAGGCGTGTTCTACAGCAAGGCCTGGGACGCTCTAAGGGCAGTGGCGGAGAAGGCCGACATCGCCGTCGTGGAGTCCGGTCCCAGCCGCGGCCACTTCGGGGACGGCCACCCGCTCTCGGCCAACACAGCGCCAGACGCCCTGCTGAGCGCGGACTTGGTGCTTCTGGTGGGACAGTACTGCATGCCAAACATTGGCGAGTATTCGTTCGATCCGGACGCGACCTACATCAGGATCGACCCGGACGCTTCCGACATCGGTCGCAACCTGCCAATCGATCTGGGTATCGTCAGCTGCGAGAAGGCGGCGCTGGAGGCGCTAGCCGAGGCGCTGCCGCCAAGACGGCGACCGGCCTGGCGCGACGAACTCGCCGCAGCTCGAGCCGCGTTCGAGGCAGAAAACGACGAGCACTACCGCCTAGGCCTGAAGTACAGCGCCGACGCCGACTGCGTGCATCCGGCTGTGATCGCCAAGGGCATCAGCGACCTGCTGTACCAGGGCGCACTTCCGAAGGAGCAGACTACCGTCGTCTCAGGCGGCTACGGGATCGCCCGCTACACCCGGCGCAGACTGCGGGCATACCGCCCCGGCCAGATCTGCAACGGCGCGTACCAGTACGGCGCGATTGGCCCTGACGTCGGCTACGCGGCCGGGGCTGGCGCGGCTGTCCTCCAAGGCACGGGGCCCCAGGCGCCCTACCGCGGAGCCCCAGTCCTCGCCGTGACCGGCGATGCCGGCTTCGCATACTCCGGGATGGAAATCGAGACTCTCAGCAAGTACCGCATTCCGGCGATCGTGGTGGTCTACAACAACAACGCGTGGGGAGTGTGGCGGGCCGGGGAGACCGGTGGGCGCAGCAACACCGCCAGGGCCCAGCACATGTACCTCTTCCAAGAGAACCTACGCTACGAGAAGATCGGGGAAGCCCTCGGCGCTCGCGGCGAATACATTGCCAAAGCGGAGGACTTTGCGCCCGCGCTGAAGCGCAGTTATGAGGCCGCGGCCCGGGAGCGGCTCTCGACGGTGATCAACTGCCAGTCAATCAAGGAGTTCTGGAGCGCCCGCGACTATCCTCCCGGGCTGCTGCAGAAGGTTGAGCCGGGCTGCATGGCCTACTACCATTGATGCGCTAGGGGGCTAATGCAGAGGGGGCGGTCGGGCAACTTCTGCGCGGCCGAGCCGACCCCGGGATCTTCCGCACCGCTGGAGTGCGCGACTCGAGAGGCGGCCTTGGCGTATCTGGGCTAGGTTCTGCTCGAAGACCGGCACGGTCTCGCCGCAAACTTGTGTGTGACCACTGCCAGGGGGATCGCTCAAGGCGAGGTCAAGACGCAGGACATCGAGGCGAGTTCGCCTCTCAGACAGCACATACCGTCTGGTCCGACTGCTGACCGCTGTGCCGAGATGTCCCTGGCAGCATTGGGGATCGCTCTGACCGCCGCTGTGCCTAGCACGACTCGCGCCAGCGATCCGCATAATGGAACTCGTGCCCCGATTCTCTTGCGGCCGTGTAAAGCCGATTGACTGGGGCAGGAGGTGAGAGGTGAGCGAGTGGGCGGGTAGAGTCGGAATCCTCATCATCGGTTCGCTGTACTGGGACAAAGCCAAACACAGAAGTGCCTGGCGTAGCGACCGTCTCGACCTAGGCCGTCGGCAGTACGTCCGCGTACCGATCCGCTACGGGCGATTCTCGACAACACGGCAGTCCTACACAATGGTCTTTGCCACGAGTCTTGCCCCCGAAGAGTACGGGCGCGCAATCGTCGTTCCGTGTCGCCGACGAGTGAGAAGTGCTGCTGACATCGTGGACGAAGCGGTGCACCTCTGGACGGCGGAGACCCCTACGGGCAAGAATCGCTGGCGTCGAGTGTCAGCCAAGTACGGGTGGGGCTGCATCGGGCTACTACCGAGTCCGCAGCGTCCCCTGCCCGCTGACCTATGCTCCGGGTGGAGCCAGCGGATATCGGGTGATCCGTGCTACCGGAGTCTGAGCGCGGCTGACGGCGAGGACGCCGCGGTGAACGAGTCTGGCCTCCTGACGATTGCTTGGCCAGAATCTGAAGACGGTTCGGGTTTGGAGGTCGACCTGTTGCTCGCGACGGCAACCGATCCGACGATCGTCATCGGGCGGTATCCGACACCTCGAGAAATTGCCGAAAAGTGCAACAGATCCGAGAGAAGAGCGGAGTATTTTCGCGAGAATAGAAAAGTCGGCATCAGGACGTTCCAGGACGCCAACATCGAAGCCCGCCTCAAGTCTGGCAAGCGCGGCGCATAGACCAGTCCCCGCACGGCCCTGATCATCTTCGTTCAAACCGAGACCTCCGTGTTCCCGGTGCCCCGGACTGTCGCAACCGCACCTGGCCGCACGGCGCCTGCACGAAGCACCCTGCGCTGGTCTGGACCAGCCCCCGCTCGGGTCCCGTTGAAATCACACTTGTGCTTCAGGATCATCTCTCCTTTGCCAAGACTGTCCACTGACAATTACGATTTCACTATGGCAATGTGACGAATAGCGTTACGTTGCTGGAGTAATGTCTGCATCTACGCCACTGCGAATCCGTGCCTTCATTGCGGGCCTAGCCGCCCATGGCCGCTATCACTTTGGCCCGTCGGAACTTCGCTCGGCCCTCGGGTTCTCTGAGCAGGCGGCACGCCAAGCGGTGAGCCGTTGCGCAGCCAAGGGGGAGATCGCAAGTCCGGCGTGAGAGTTCTACGTTATCGTCCCGCCCGAGTACAGACGGCTTGGCTGCCTCCCTGCGGACCAGTTCGTCCCCGCGCTGATGGAGCACAGATGCACCCGCTACTACGTCGGTTTGCTGTCAGCCGCGCAGTATCACGGAGCGGCCCACCATCGCCCGCAGGAATTCCAGGTGATGTTGCGGAGGAACCGTCCGGCGATCGTGTGTGGTTCGATCAGAGTCACATTCGTCGCTCGAACACAGATCGCCGGCGTGCCTGTGGAGAGCTTCAATAACCCGCGTGGAACGATTCTGGTGTCAACGGTGGAAGCGACTGCGGTCGACTTGGTTGGGTACATGCAACGCGCTGGTGGAGTGGACCGGGTGGCCGGCGTGCTTTCCGAAGTCGGGGAGGATATGGACCCGGAGCGCCTCGTGTTGGCTGCCGGCTCCGCATCGATCCTCTGGGCGCAGCGTCTGGGCTACCTTCTC
>JAJDWM010000717.1 GCA_022825595.1 Bryobacterales bacterium
CAGTTGGGTGGCCGGAACCCGGTCGTGTGCCCCAGTAGCACCGCCCAATGCCGGACTTCGCGTGTCGGGGCCCAGACCCTCCCGTGATTGGGCAGCAACCCGTCCTGCCCTTGTACCCAGCGCACATGCCTTTGGTCAATACCTCGTCTGCCGGCGCTTGTGGCACGTCGCCCGCACAGCGCGGCAAGTCACGGCTCGAGAACTGGCGATGCGCACGTCAAGGCGTCTACGCTATTTCCACTCCTCGGCTACCGAATCCGCAATCTGCGCGTACTCCGGGAGACTTAATGGGTCTGGAAGATCGATTCAGACGACCAACCAAGTGTGGGGCAGCCAGCCGGGACCTGTGGTCATTCGGTCGAGCGTGCCACCTGAGCCAACCTGTGGACTTCCGGGCAAATCGGGTCGCTTCAGTTCGATGTTGACGATTCGCAGCTTGCCGACGTAGTGGCCGCAGTACGCGATTTGTTCGAGCTTCCGCCTTGGCGACGAGTGCAACCCTGGCAGCCTCACGACCGTCAGACAGGACTAGGTGGTCCGTCGGCTGCCGGTGTCTGAAGGGGTGACGTCTCGATCGATGGAGGTGCTTCGTAGCATTGCGTACGGGGAACCGGTAGGGGGCCGCGAGAATTGCGGCAGGCGGCGTTTCGGTAGCTTGGTCCCGGAACTGGTGCTTCCGCGATGGCTGAGCGGATGATGTGGCTGGTCGGTTAGCGGCGAGGAGGCACAGATGATTCGGATTGCTCTGATCCTGACGCTGGAATTCAGTGTCGTCTTGGTACCGCTGGCAATCGCGGCACCTCGGGCGATTGCGCAGAACTTGGAGCGGACCACGCAATCGCGATCACGAACTGTGCTTACAGCGGGAACGCCTAAGGTTCGAACTTCCTGGGATGCTGAGGCCATGGAATCGTTCCGCATGGCCGCCGAGAATGGTGAGGCCAAAGCCCAGCGAGTCCTTGGCATGGCATTCCAGGAAGGCCGGCTCCTACCGAAGGACGATTCCCAAGCCGCCCTCTGGTATCGCAAGGCCGCCGAGCAGGGTGACGCGACAGCACAATGGCTGCTCGGTGCCCTGTACGACAGCGGTCTGGGAGTAGCTGAAGTCCATGAGGAGGCCGCCTTCTGGTATCGCAAGGCCGCTGAGCAGGGACTCGCAAGAGCTCAATGGTCCATCGGGTCGATGTACCAGAGGGGCCGTGGCGTCCCGCAACACGATGCGAAGGCTGCGGAGTGGTTCCGCAAGTCCGCCAATCAAGGCAACCGAGGAGGCAAAACCGCTATCGGGATGATGTACGAGCGTGGTCAGGGTGTGGCCGAGGATCCCGTTCGCGCTTTCGCCTGGTATGACGTTGCCGCCAAGAAGGGCTACGGTGCGGCCGCCAAATTCAAGGCCAGGCTCGAACAGCGCATGACCGCCGAGCAGGTCGCCGAGGCACAAGACCTCAGCGCGACGCTGTCGGAGCGGATCAGTCAGGGCCAGTGAGGGCGGCGAGAGGTCGAGGTTCTCGGGCGATCGGACTGAGCGTCGGCTGCAATGTTGGAGTGCGGAACAACTGCTACGAGAGCCGCTGTCGCGATCAGGCTGGTCCTCCTGACGTCCTCCGCCAGCCGGGCGTTCTCGGCGCCCAGTGCCTTGGGGGCCATTCGATTGATGACCATCGAGACATAGAGGAATCCTAGCGCCGCACCCGGAATCTGTACGCCCGGATGTTGATGGTGTGGCAGCGATGCGACAGACATTCGAGCAGCCTCGCCGACATCATCTCGGAGGCTGTGAAGAGACCTGCGAGCGCATTGCCTCTGTTGAGCGGCGACGGGAAGTACGGTTCTGCGCGGGCAGGTACGGAGTTCCGGGAAGGGTCTCGATGGGAAAGGCTAGGAGCACAGCGAGAAGTGCTTTCCTGGATTGGATCGGCCATGGCGGGGCAACGAGCCCAGCACAGAAGTTGCTGCGCGCCTGATGCCACGGCTATACCAGCCCTATACAGGTGCGCTCCACCCTGCGCATAGCCGGATGCACGAGCTTCAAAACGGCATTGTCGCCGGGACGGTGCCCGCGCACCGCTTCGCCACAGCGCACACGGTTGTTCGGGACTCTGCCGCTGCGCTGCTCCAATTCCAACTACGCCTCTGTCTTCGCATCTGCGTCTCCCTCGACCGGCACAGTGGCAAGCCTGAGGGCCCCAAGGTCGCCACTTGCTAAGAGCTCGCTTCCAGCGCCCATCTATCCGCGGCGACCCTTGCTCTGGCGGTGGAGCGTGTCCGGTGACTCTCGCTAGGGGTCGGAAGACTGCTTCCCTTGCAACTAGAACCAGTACTTCAGAGTCAGACTCAGGCCCCAGAACCCGGTGTCGTCTGTGGCGACTTGATAGACCACGGCCTCCCCGCGTCCGACGCTCGACTCGTGGCTGCGAAGCTGGTCCCAGAGCACTGGATCGCTCATGAATTCGCCGAAGCTCGCCCAACGGGCCTTGATGCCGAGTGTCAAGGGATCGCGGAATCGAAAGTCTAGGCCCCCGAGTAGCTGATAGCCCACCACGACGTCGGTCAGTCGTGCGTCGCCGATCGTCGTCGTGCCGGCAAGCTTACCGCGAAGTGTAGGATCCACAAACGTCGCGATCCGTGCGGGATCGTCATTGCGCTTCCAGACGGTACCGTAGTCCAGCGCCGACCGTCCCATGCCGACCCCGGCCCCGACGTATGGCGTCCACTTGGCCGTCGCCGCTCCGAAGTCGTGGTAGACGTTCGCGAACACGTGGTGCGACCGTAGGTCATCGACTCTCCCGATCGCCAGTTCGATCTCCTGCTCCTGCTTGTCGATTGTCACGTCATCGAATATGGCGATGTCCGAACGGTCGGCATAGCTGCTCATCCGGTGAAGGTACTCTCCCTCGACCCTTATTGGGCCGAGGTCGTATCCGACCGCCAGACCGGATTGGATGTCGGTCGTGCCGCCAAACGAATTCGTCCAGAGCGTGGGTGGGGGAGGATCGTCGCATTGGTCCGTCACCTCCACGGCGAGCGGGTTGATGATGAGGTCACACATCGTTCCCCAGTCGTTGTCCGTGCCCTCAACGGTGAGGGGCGGGGCGACACTCAGCCCCATGTCCATTTGGACGTACAGCCCTGTCTGAGCCTTGCCGGCCGTGACGGATCCCGTCAGGACCGCGAGGACCACCATCAATCGCAGCCGTCCACTAGTGCTCACCTCCGCCACCTCCCTTCATCACGTTGTAAGCAGTGCCCTAGAATCACACTCGAAGCGAATAGACTGCCCTCGTGTGGATCGGCGCCGTGCGGCACTTCTCTAGCGGACTGCTTAAGAGTCAGGATAGGCGACCCTAGTTCGGTCGCCACTCTTGGGCACTCCGGACCGCTGAACACTCACTTGCCCGTCGGAGCTGGTCCGGTTGTAGGGAGGAGCATCAACCCCGTGCAACAGGCGGCTCGGCAAGAGGCGTTGGCCGATCGATCATGAGCCCACACGGATCGCCTAGGCAGACGTTGCCGATGAGGCACCCGAAGGGTGGTCTGGGAATCATCGCACCAAGCATCCTTCAGGGACTCTTGGTGTGGCTGTCGAGGGAGGCAGGCGAGAAGTAGGGGATCTGAGGACGGGAAGCAGATCCAGCGCGTCTTGGATCCGGCTCGCTTCCAGGCTCGCACTCCCGATCTGGACGCGATCGTGCAAACAACTACTCCGAATGCAAGAATCTTCGCCTGGTGTGGCGTGGAGCGTAGTCGAGTGGGTACTTGCAGGTAGTGAGAAACACAGCCATTACATCGGTGAAGCGGCCTATGTCGCTTGATTGGGACTCGCGGCGTGTGATGCGTCGGCGCAGATTGCCAACCGCATCTCCTAATCCGCTGGCGCCCTAGGGCAGCTGAGGGGAGTTGATGCACGGACAGCTCTCATCCGAACACATGCTGGGACAATGGAGAGTAGGAGTCAGTCCCCTCATTTCGAGCACGCCACATCCCAACGAGTGGGTAAGCACCGAGCACGCGCTCAAGTACCTAGGCCGCGCGGACAGCGTCCCCCATCGTAAGGAGGGGGAAGCCGTCTTGCTCGAGTTCATACCGATGGATGTCAAGCGAATCCTTGACGTGGGAACGGGCGACGGGCGGCTCCTAGCGCTGCTGCGCAGCCAGCGGCCGAACGCCGAGGGAGTGGCTGTCGACGTTTCTCCAGCTATGCTCCGTGCCGCACGAGAGAGGTTCCGCTATGACGCAAACGTTAAGGTTCTACAGCACGACCTAGAGGAGCAATTGCCGGATATGGGCCTGTTCGACGCGATTGTGTCGAGCTTCGCCATCCACCACGTTACCGACAAGCGCAAGAAGGCGCTCTATTCCGAAATCCATGCTGCACTGTGCCCCGGTGGCCTCTTCTGCAATCTCGAACATGTAGCTCCCGTATCCGCCGCTCTCCATCGGCGTTTTCTGGAGGCTCTTGGAACTACGGAGGCAGAGGAAGACCCTTCGAATCTGCTCGTCCGTGCAGAAACCCAGCTCGACTGGTTGCGAGAGATCGGGTTCCGTGATGTGGATTGCCACTGGAAATGGCTGGAGTTGGCGCTTCTGGCCGGGGTGAAGCCGA
>JAJDWM010000503.1 GCA_022825595.1 Bryobacterales bacterium
GATCTCTGGCTAGTCTCTGCTCCAAAGAGATAGAACTCTGCTGGAAAGGAATTGATCCTCATCACCCGTAGCTCACCCTTCCAATTCTATCACATCTGGCCAGCATCCTTGGATAGTGGCATGGGATGTTCGCCTTGGCGGTCGTAGATACAGATCCCAGACATCTGCGCTTTTGTTCGCTTCCCTCGGTTCGCCCTTGAATCGTATCACTGCCAGCCGCGACAAGGTACGAAGCCCATTCCGTCATGGACCGGGGATTGGCAAACAGCTACCGCCAGCTGGGACGATTGAGCCCCACCTACCGAGCACTCGAACGCCACGTGGTCAGGCGGCTGCGTCAGTGGCTATGCCGGAAGCACACGGTGAGGTCTGGGAAGTACGTGCGCTTTCCAGACACGCGCCTATAGACATAGCAGCTCCTGATTCCCTACTAGCTGCATCCAAGTAGACGGTCAGAAGAAATGGGATCGTCGTGCTCTGATGGCGGGCGAGCGCCTGATAGGCAGGAGAAGAAACGGCCAACAAGAGCCCCCGGGATAGCAGGTGGTGTCCGCTCGCCGCGGAGTGCCTTCTGAAGTCTCAGCGCGGGCAGGTGGTGTCCCCGACACTCCGTTGCATCAGCACCGGGGGCGTCGCACCGTCGGGGGCGGCCCGCCCGGTTAGGCCGCGCTGGCCATCAGGACCGGCCGCGGTAGCGGCAGAGCCGTCGCCACCGTCTGCAGCACCCTCTGCGGTAGGGGCACCAGGTCGTAACGGCGATTGAAATTGAAGCGGTTCTGGAACTCGGCAACTGGAGCATGGTGGACCGCGTGCGAGTGTGAAAGTCGGCGACGCCGCCCACAGCGCTGGACAGGCCCCTCGTGGGCACCGCTGAAACACCTCCGGCCCAAGCCCCAGACACACGGATCGGGAATCTGTCCAGCCCCCCCGAAATCAGTGCCCGAACTCTCTTTTGGCACCCCTGTCTGACGGGCTCGTGCGCCCTCCTGCAGCCAGAATCCGGACACCCATTGTTAGCCCATGTCCGGAACTGTGGGCCTGCAGCACGGTGGGAGATCCTGATGGGCTCAACCTATACTGGTCCGCAGCGGTCGGCGCAAATTCCTAGTACCGCGAGTCAGAATGAAGATCTCGTCCTATAGAACACAGCTGGCCTGTCCATCGAAGCTCGCTGACCCGAATCGTGAAGCCATCGCCACGATGCTGGCGAATTTCGTCACCCTCGAACTGCAAACGGATGACGGCGTCATAGGGATCGGCTACTCCGGATTCGTTCCCGTCGAGATGCTGGCCGGGCTGAAGGCGACGCTGGACGCCCTCACTGAGTGCGCCGTCGGCGAAGATCCCCGCCATATCGAGGCCATCAGTGCCAAGCTGTTGGCCCTTGGAGGCCAGGGAGCGCCTGCAGGAGTGGTCACATCGGCAGTCGCGGCAATCGACGTCGCACTCTGGGACATACGGGGCAAGCAACTCGGAATGCCGCTGTTCCGGCTGCTTGGCGGGGACTCGCGGCGCGTCCCGGCGTACGCGAGCGGTTTCCTGTGGCGGGAATATGACGCCGCTGCGCTCGTCGAGACCAGCCTGGAGCTCATCTCTAGCGGGTTCCGGGCCATGAAGTTCCGCATGGGCGGCCACGAAGACATCTTCAAGGAAGTGCACCGAATGCAGGCCTTGCGCTCAGCCGTGGGGGAGAGAGTAGCCCTGATGGTGGACATCAACCAAGGCTGGGACGTGAGCACGTCCATCCGCGTCGGCCGCGAAATGGAGGCGTGCGGCCTCTACTGGCTCGAGGACCCGATCGACCATCAGGACTATGAAGGCTTGGCCCGCATCGCCGCCGCCCTCGACACTCCGATCGCCACCGGGGAGTACCACTACGGAATTGCGCCCTTCGCGCACATGCTGCAGAGGGAAGCCGTGGATGTCGTGATGGTCGACTTGCTTCGGGCGGGCGGCATCACTCCGTGGATGAAGGTCGCGCACATGGCCGAGGCGTGGAACCGGCCCGTGGTGAGCCACTTGGCCCCAGAGATCCTCGGACATTGTGTTGCCGCCGCGCCGAACGGCCTGATCGTGGAGCACATGCCCTGGTCCCTACACCTCTTCGAGGACTGTCCGCGGATCGATGCGGACGACGGGTGTCTCGCCCTGCCAGAAGAGCCGGGCCTAGGCTTGGCCTTTGACGAGGCAGCGATCCGCCATCTGCAGCCATAGTCCGCAAGGCGGGCTCTGGACCCGGGCCCGATCCGCGAGCCGCAACTCTCAGAGGGTACTGTGCAGATCATCGGCAGACAACAGGGCCTGATCCGCCCTTCAGGAAGTTGATGCCCGCACTACAGCAGAGCCTGAGCCGCGGCATTGGGGCCGTCTTTGCCTGCGGCCCTTGGCCCCGGCTCGCGTCGGACGGTGGGACGGCGAGCGCAGATTCCCTGTGAGAAAATCGCATTGCATGCACAGGTTTCTGCGATTGGGGGCGGTGGTCTGCCTCGCCGTCGGCGGAGGTGCGGCGCAAGAAGAGGACCGCGCAGCTGAGACGCCGGAAGCTGGCGAAGACCAATCGACGGAGCAAGCCGACGATGCCCAACGCACCGCGCTGAACCTCCTTGGGGAGGTCGACGCCGAACAAGGGGAGGGCCGCCGCAACGAGAATGTCAGGATCACCCTGATCGATAACAACGTCCTGCGAGAACTCACCACGCGCATGGGCACAACCGCGACCGTGCCGTCCGACGTGCGCATAGACCAAGCGTATTTCGCCGCCGAGTACGGACAGCCGCCGAAAAGGCTCCGTCGGGCCACAGCCGCGCCTGTGGCCGGCCTGAACGGTGATCTGCGGTGGATGCACCAGAACAGCGTCACGAGCGCACGGTCTTTCTTTCAGGCTGGTGGCGTTCGACCGGCCCACGACAACTCCTACGGTTTCACTGTCGGAACACGGGCCTGGCGAAGTGCCTCGCTGGTCCTCGACGGTAATCAAGTGCGATCGCGAGGCAACGTCAACGGCAACGTGCTCGTTCCGACGCCGGAGGAGCGTACGCCCCTCGCCACAGACCCTGAGAAGAGGGCCTACGTCCAGCGCCTGCTCGGCGCCTACCCCGCCGAGCTCCCCAACAGAACGGACATCAATCCAAGGGCGCTGAACACCAACGACATCCAAGCGATCAATAACGACCGTGGATCGATTCGTCTGAGGCAGGACGCAGGGCAGCGGGACCACTTATCTACTCAGTACAGCTTCACCGGCCAAAAGGTCGACGCATTCCAGCTGGTCGGGGGCCAGAACCCAGACACGACCACAAAGAACCATCTGGCGGCGGTCACATGGACCCGCGAGTGGTCGGCGAATACCACCACCAGCCTCACCGGAGCCTTTGAGAGGGTCGGCAGCCTCCTCGTGCCGGAGGAGTCGGCGGTCGGCCCGTTGGTGCTGACGGGGTTCGTTGTCGAGTTCCTCGGCCCCAGTTCGAATATCCCGATCGACCGCGCACTGAACCGCTTCTCGTACGGAGCGCAAGGCGAGCACCGGAGGGGAGACCTGTCCCTGACTTTTGGCGCCGAGCTGACACGGCGACAGGTGAATGGGTCGG
>JAJDWM010000439.1 GCA_022825595.1 Bryobacterales bacterium
GCGCCCACGGTTACCGTCGTGGCGCCCGCCTCGGTCTCCGGCAGCTCCAGCACTATTTCGCTTGTCATGCCAGCGCGGACTTCGACTAAGTCGCTCAGCACCGTCTCGCCCGATTCAAGGGACACCCGCAGCCGCTGCTCGCCTGGCCGTGCGTCGATCGGGGGGAATTCCCCGGCTAGGTCGGTTGTCGTGCAGCGGTCCGTTCCCGCCACACACACCGACACCACGGCGGCGGGTGAAGCGTCAGCCCGAACCACCAGTCCTCGAACACTACCCGTTCCGACCGTGTCCTGCGCCAGCAGGCTAGGTGTGAGCGCACACCAGAGCATCCACGCCGTTCGGGCGCCAATCACCCAGCCTCGGCTGGTGGTCGGGCTGTTCTCCTGTTCGCCTGTCACGGCTCTCCGCGTTCGAGGCCCCGGCCGCGATAGGAGATTTGCTCGCCCTTCGGCCGGAACGTGCCTTGGCCTGGGCGCTTCGTGTCTCACGCGACCTGTGTAGGGTCGGGCTCGTGTGGGTGCGTAGCACGAAGCCTCCTGCGTACCTGTTCTTGTGCGGCCCGCAATTCTCCGGTCCGGCAGCCTCGTGCGAGCACCCATCCGTAAGTCGCATCCGACCGCGCGGTTGGGTGAACCGCAGGCGGTAGATACGACCGACTGCCCGGACCCTCGGCGCGCCACTAGGCCTGCCTGGTCTTGCATCCAGCCCTCAACAGTCCCATTTTCTCGAGCCCCAGCGCCTGTTCGTTCACTGCGTGGTCTCGAAGTCAATTTGAATTCCGGGCCCTCATACCAGGGTCCGTTGTGTAGCGCTAGACCGGACCCTGGCCGCCGACCTGATTCCGTCTTCCGTGACGGGCCCTGCCAGGGGCGCTTGCAACTTCCCAGCACTCGGGATGCATCGGTTCGGGCCATTTTTCCAGGGCATCGTTAGGGGAACAGAGATTCCGCTTGACTCGAATGAATCCGGACCAGGTCTCCCGGCAGTGACGCTAACTCCCCTATGATACGGGGGCAGCCTGCGAGATCGGAGGACACTGTGGCAAGTCGGATTCGTCGTCGAGACATATTGGGCGGAGTGCTGGGTTCGGGCCTGACGGCCCACTTGCTTACGCCCTTCCCAGCGAAGGTTGCAGACGCTGCGACGGCTGAACCAAACGAGCCTAGCGACGGAATCTACTCGCGTGCGGCTGAGGGAACGTACAGGATTCCCTCGGAACTCAAGAACTTCTGGAAGAAGACCTCGCCCCTGAACCTTGTCAATGCCGCCGAGATCGGGTTCAATCCCGAACGCTGGCAGGGTGACACGAGCCGCGTCATATTTCATGAGGGCAAATACCATTGCTGGGTCATCGATTTCTCGAACGGCAGGAGCCCAGGACTGACCAATGATCCCTCGCAGGATTGGAGCATCTACGGTCCGCTCGTCAAGGGCCACTCAACGGCCCTCTACATGACCTCCGAGGACACACACCACTGGACGGCGGTCGGTTATGTCCCCTTGGGTAGGCCGGGAATGTTCGACGACGGGGACCGGCTCCAGGTGAACGTCTTCCACCATCAGGGCAGGTTCTACATGTTCTACGAGGGGTGCACGTCAAACGTCGAGAAGTACGGGCAGGCCCGGGCGGGTATCGGGTGCGTGGTCGCGGACGACCCGGCTGGACCGTGGGAATACGCCTCGGAGGAACTGATCCTGAGCGCACGCGCTGACGGAGGGGAGAGCTTCGACAGCTGGATCATCACTAACCCCAGGCACGTTTACCTGAACGGCAAGTGGTTCATGTACTACAAGGGCTTGCGAGGTGTGGGGATTCCTACAAAGAACGGGGTTGCGGTCGCGGAATCGATTGCCGGCCCTTACACGAGGTTCGAGGGTAACCCGATCCTCAACGGCCACGGCCACTTCTGCTGGCGCTACAAGCACGGCATGCTCATGATCCCGCACCATGATGGCTGGATTCACTGGTCGGAGGACGGCATCCATTTCGCGCCGATCTTCAGCGATAGCGAGAGGATTTTCCGATTCGGTTCGCTCTACGTCCCCAACGATCCCCTGTTTGGCCGGCCGGTAGCCGCGGACAGCGGTACTCGATTCTGGGGATTCGACAATCCCCTCGTGAACCCGGGTGAGATTCCGATTAGGATGGACGTGGTGCGCATCGAATGGGGGTTCGGCGAAGCCGATCCATCACAAGCTTGAGAGATCGGCTGCCGATCTTCCTGCCGCGACTTCACTTCTGGGGTCGCCGGGTCGCGTCCGATGCGTTCGGCGTGGCGGGACCATTCTCGTCATTAGCGGTCACGGGGCTTTCGAATTGACTGCCGGGAACACGGAAGCCAAAGATCCGCGATAGCCCTCAAGTTCATCAACTGCCGCATGCGAGGCGGCCTTCGGAGCAGACCGGCTTCCGGCGGGCCCGTAGCCTGCCGTGGGTGTTCTGCGAGAACAGGATTGCTTGCCTCGAATCCCGCTTCCCCGGCCTGCGGACGGCTTCGCACGATTGAACCCCGGGTGCCGCCGTGCTAGCTTTGAAACCACCATGATTACAATTCGCACTTGCTTCGCTCTTGGCGCTGTCGGGTTGCTCGCTACGTGCGCCACCGCTCCGGAACCGGCTTCTGATCCAGAGCCAAAATTCTCCGCCTTGATTGTCGATGGCCAGAATAATCACAGGATCTGGCCGACCACTACCGGGTACCTGACGGGCTACCTCGAGGAGACAGGCTTGTTCACCGTCGATATTGCGACGACACCCCCGGCGGGCGAATCGCTCGATTCGTACCGGCCCGCTTTCTCCAACTACGACCTTGTCGTGTCCAACTACAACGGCGAGCCATGGGGCGAGGCAGCAATGGCTGACTTCGAGGCCTTCGTCGGAGGAGGTGGGGCGTTCATCTCTGTCCATGCCGCGAACAACGCGTTTCCCGAGTGGACGGCTTACAACGAAATGATCGGCATTGGCGGTTGGGGCGACCGGACCGAGCGGCACGGTCCGTACATCCGGCTTCGGGATGGCGAGTTCGTCCATGACAACACGCCGGGGATCGGCGGCAGCCACGGCATCCGACACGAGTTCGCGATCAACATCCGCGATACGGAACACCCGATCACGCGGGGGCTGCCCGAGAAGTGGATGCACGCGAATGACGAACTCTATGACCGGCTCAGAGGACCGGCAAGGAATGTGCACGTGCTAGCGACTGCATTCTCGACCGTCGAATCGGAGGGAACGGGCGAGCACGAGCCGATCCTGATGACGATCCAGTACAAGAACGGACGGATCTTCCATACGACACTCGGCCATGCGCTCGTCTCGCAACGCTGCAAAGGGTTCATCACGACGTTCAAGAGGGGAGCCGAGTGGGCGGTAACCGGTGATGTCACGCAGCCAGTGCCGGACGACTTTCCAACCGCAACCGAAATCCGTACCAGGCCAGACCCAGATGAGGGTCAGTCGTCATAATCCCCTTTTCTTACACCGCGGCCGGCGAGTCCACCGGAAGGCCGACCTTCGGGATCCCGGCCGGCAACCGCGACTGAACAGGACTGGGACTTGGTTGCGCCGGCCTGTGCTCAACCCAATGCGGAATGCTGGTGCCATAGACTGGAGTTTGACCATGGAGCGGCGAACAATGCTCAGGGGGCTTGGTGGCGCGCTCGCGCTGCCGCTTCTGGAGGCAGTGGGAGCCGCCCAAGGGGCTCCGCCCATTCGCTTCCTAGTGGTTGGCAATCCTCTGGGCATGCACCCGAACCACTTCTTTCCGACCGGCTTTGGCAGGGCGTTCAGTTTTCCGGAGACCCTGCGATCGCTCGAATGGCTCCGGGACCGCATCACAATCGTCTCCCACACCGACCACGGCATGAACAATGGACATGGGCGCGAGATTTCGTTTCTCAACGGCGTCCTGCCGGAGAACAGCGCTGCATTCGCGGAGAAGAACATCTCTGTCGATCAGGTCATGGCCCGCCACGCAGGCTCACAGGTGCGCTACGCGTCTGTCCACGCCGCACTGAAGTCCGGCATCCGCATGAGCTGGAGCTCTAACGGGGTGGACATCAAGCCAATCGCGGACCCGCACCGGCTGTTCGACCACCTGTTCCGAAATCTCACGTCGGCCGAGAAGGCCGCCAGACGTGAGGTGATCGGGCGAAACCGTAGCATCCTGGACACAGTCGGTCAGCAGCTAGCCAGCGTACGCAGAGCGTCCAGCAAGTGGGACCGCCAACGGCTTGACCAGTTCACGACATCCGTGAGGGAGTTGGAGCACAGCTTGGCGGATCGCCACGGGTGGGTCGACCGCGACAAGCCAGCCTTCGAACTCCCTCCTCGCTTGGCCAGCCCCCAAGCGACCATTGAGGACCGCTACAGTGCGATCTTTGGGATGGTCGCGTACGCATTCGAGACCGATCTGACGCGCGTCGCAACGGTAGCTTTCCCGAATGAGCTCGACTACACCGAACTGGAGGGCGTCAACCGGGGCTATCACTCCTGCACCCACAACGGGAAGAAGGAGAATCTCGTTGCGCAACTGGTCGCGATCGAGAGTTTCCAAATCGAGCAGCTGTCCCGCTGCCTGCAACGGCTAGACGCCGTCAGCGAGCCGGGCTCCGAGGGGACTCTGCTGGACCACACGATTGTGCTGTTCGGGAGCGGTATGGGCTACGGCGGGACACATTCCAACCGGGATCTGCCGATCTTGGTTGCTGGCGGGGGCTTCCGGCACCGGGGCCACGTTGATGCCCGCGCTAGCACGGGCACCAACATGCCGCTGTGCAACCTGTACGTATCCCTGCTGCAGCGCTTCGGCGTCGAGCGCGAACGGTTCAACACAAGCACGGGAACGTTCGATCTGCGCCATGCCTAGCGGCCGGCCAGCGATTCCCCTCTTGCTTGCCATCGCTTCGGTCGGGTCGCACGCAACGACCGCGCCGGGTGCCCCCGATCCGTTGTTGACAGCTCATTGCGCGGCCTGCCACGGGGAGTCTGATCCCCAGTCTGGCTTTGCGATCGCCGGCCTTTCCGAACCGAATCCGGCCGACATCGAGCGCTGGCGCAAGGCCCTGGAGTACGTCGAGGCCGGCGTAATGCCGCCGCCGGGTACGTCTGTGCTGCCGCCGCCAGAGCGGCGGCGATTGGTCGCTATATTGCAGGACGGCCTGCTCCAGGCAGAGGGACGGTCGCCCTTCCCGTCCGCGCCGCCAAGAAGGCTGAACAATCGCGAGCTGGCCAACAGTGTCCGGGACGTGCTCCTGATCGAGGACGTAGCCACGCACCAGCCCTTCGCGGATCTGGTCGGCGACACCCTCCACGACGGATTTGACACGAACGGCGACGCCTTGGGGATGAGCCAGTTCCACCTAGAGCAGTACATCACCGCCTTCCGCAGGGTGCTGGACGCCACTATCTTCGACGGCCCGCGGCCTCCGAGCCGGCATTACTCGGTGGCGACCGCCGACATGCGTATGACAAGCCTGTCGCAGACCCAGAGGGCCGAGCGGGCGAATCGGACGGCCACGAGCATCGACTTCCTGGATCCCCGCCTGCGCGTGTATTTCTCAAACTTCGAGCGAACTCCGGCCACAGGGAGATATCGAGTGAAGATTCGCGCCACCGGCAAGGACCGCGGCGTTTATGACTCGTCGGAAACTGGCATCTACGACGGCGATCCGATCCGCCTGGCGGTGCACTTGGGCGACCGTCGGCGAGTCTTCGAGCTTCCTGACGAGGTTCCGGTGGAGATCGAGCTCGAAGAGTGGATTGCGGAGGGCACTCGCTTG
Organism: Bryobacterales bacterium; assembly: GCA_022825595.1. Lineage (GTDB taxonomy): Bacteria > Acidobacteriota > Terriglobia > Bryobacterales > UBA6623 > VXMF01. The sequence goes on from JAJDWM010000439.1 coordinate 5,782, forward strand.
GAGCTCTCATACCCGACGGACGGGTTGCGCTTCCGAGGTAACGGCAACTTCAAGTTCCAGTTCTCAATTGCCCACGACCACATCCTGAAGACTGATCAGGAGCTGCATGCGGCGGTATTGGGCGACCGATTGCCCAAGGCCCCACAGAGAACTGCCGGCAATCCAAGGCACTGGAGCCACTGGACCGAGCGCTGGCAGGGCCCGCGGCCCCGCCTCTTCGACGCCGAAATAGAGGGTCCGCTGTTTGACAGTTGGCCTCCGATGCGCCAGACTGCGCTGCTTGGCAATTCGCCGAGCGTGGAGGACGCAACTTCGATCCTGCTCCCGATTGCACGGCGGGCTTGGCGCCGAACCGTGGACGCGGCGGAGCTGGAGCCGTTCGCGACGATGGTCGCCGCCAAGGCGGCGGTGCCCGGGCCGGCCAACACCGCAGTCGCAGCCCTCAAGGAGGGCATTGTCGGAATCCTGGCCTCGCCGTCCTTTCTGCTGGTTAACACAGGCCAGGGCACGGCCGCCGACCGGTTTGCGACGAAGCTGAGCTACTTCCTCCGCGGCACCATTCCTGACGAACGCCTACGCAAGGCCGCGGAGAGCGACAACCTTGCCACTTTCGGCTCAGTCCGGGCTGAGGTTTCTAGGCAACTGGGCAGCGGCGGAGCTGAAGAGTTCCTTAGGGAGTTTCCGGTGGCATGGCTGGAACTGGACCGCATCAACTTCATGGCGCCGGATCCGGACCGCTATCCGTTCTACACGCGCAAGAGCCTGAGCGAGGACATGGTCTCGGAGGTCTTGCGATTCTTCTGCCACGTCGTCGAGAACGACTTGCCCGTGACCGAACTCTTGGCGGCAGACTACACATTCCTCAACGCGGACTTGGCGCGGCTTTACGGTGTCGAAGGAGTCCCCCAAGACTCGCGGCTACGCAAGCATACGTTCACGGACGGTCGGCGAGGGGGACTGCTGGGCATGGGAGCCTTCCTGACTCTCACAGCGGACACGCTCTCGACATCTCCGATCCACAGGGCGGTGTTCGTGCTGGAGAAGTTCCTGGGCATCCATCCCGCTCCACCTCCGCCCAATGTGGAGATCACCGAGCCTGACATCCGCCAGGCCAAGACGATCAAGGAAGTGCTTGCGTCCCACGTAGCGGATCCCACGTGCGCGGCGTGCCATCAGGCGATCGACCCCTACGGGTATGCCTTTGAGAACTTTGGCCCAACCGGCGCTTGGAGGGACGCCTACTCGGCGCATATTGCTCCGAAGCCGTCGCGGCAGCAACTCTTGGAGTTCGAGGAACGGGACCGGCTGCGGGTCGCGCAGGGCTTGCCCCCTGCGCACCGGCCGTGGGAGTTGCCACCGATTCCTGTCGACGCCAGCGCGACGTTCCCGAGCGGCGTGAAGTATCGGAACATATCCGACTATCGTGAGCATCTGCTAAGCCCCGAGAACCGTGAGCGCTTTGTCCGCTGCTTCATAGAGAAGCTCCTGATGTATGCGAATGGGGCAGAAGCGGGCGCGTTGGCTACGCTCGATCGCATCTTCGAGCGAT
>JAJDWM010000174.1 GCA_022825595.1 Bryobacterales bacterium
GGTCCAACTGGGCCCGCCGAGACCACTCCTGGATACCGCCGGAACTGGGCACGGGAAGAGTGTGCCCAGTTCCGGCCCCGTTCGCGCTCAGAAGATGATCTTGAGCGCCAGCTGCGTCTGCCTCGGCAGGTTCGCCTGGGCAGCGACCCTTCCGAATCCGCCTCTCCCGACCTGAGTGCCGGGATTGTTGAAGATCGGGTGGTTGAACGCATTGAACCATTCGGCCCTGAACTGCACGGTCAATCGCTCCCGGTACTTGAAGTTCTTGAAGATCGAGAAGTCCAGAGACTCGACGAAGTCAGCCCTGAGGCTCGGATGCACCCGGCCCAGCGTGCCGAACGTGAAGCGTTGGGGGATCGAGAACTGGTCCGTGTCAAACCATGTCTCGGTCGTCGGATCGAAGTTGTTGTGATCGATCCTCGCGTCGCGGCCCGTCGTGTCGGGGAACTGTCGGCCTCCGAATGAGAAGCTAGTATTCCCGGGTACGCTGAACCGAAGCGGCAGCCCGCTGTTCAGGGTCATGATGCCGTTGATTTGCCACTGGCCAAAGATTGTGTTCATCACGCCTGACCAGCCGCTCCCGAATCGCTTACCCGTGCCGAACGGCAGCTCGTATGTGGAGCTAGTGATGAGACGGTGGCGCTGGTCGTACGGGGAAATCGACCTGTCGCAGCGCCTGCAGTAGTAATTCCGCCAGAGTGCTGATGTCCAGGCGTTGTCGCTGCCGTCCGAGATCAGCTTCGAGAACGTGTAGGCAACAACCGCGTTCCCGCCTCCCTCGAACCGCTTGGTGAACTTGGCCTGCATCGAATGGTAGGATGTGTTGCCCCACCCTGGTGCCGAGGCCACAGCCCCGGGATACTGTGGGTACGGAGTCAGCAACTGGCCGCGCTGGACTCTCGGCCGCGACATGACGCCCGCCGGAACGAGCCCGTGCAGCGGGTTGTCGACAAGGTCCAGGATCCCGGAATCCGGGTTGATGTGAACCGGGTCAAGCTGGTCCCTTTGCCATCCGTGACGGAACGGAACGTGGGTGCCCTTGTTACCGGCGTAGGCTACTTCGATGGCCGTCCGCGGGCCAATCTGCTGCGCGATCGTGAAGTTCCACTGCTGGTTGTACGGCGTGCGCATTAGCGACGGGATCGGTCCGTTCGCATTCAGGCCGTTGCCCGCTAACATTCCGCCGCTGGCACCCTCGGGCAGAATGACACCGTCCGGCATCGGATTCCGGAGCAGGTTGTTCGGAGTGACGCCATCCAGCGAGGCAAGCCAAGGGGTGGTGGTGGCGAAGGGCGAGGTGGGGTAGTAGTTGGCGCCCCACGGAGCCATGGCGTAGAACATGCCGTACCCGATCCGGATGACCGTGCCTGAAAACGCTTGATAGGCCAGACCCAGCCTCGGGCCGAAGTTGTTCCACTCGGGATTGCGAAGGTTTCGCCCCCCCGTCGGAAGGTCCACTCCCGCGAAGCGCCATCCGCCCCGGAGGTCAAGGCCCGAGGGTTCAGCGAGCGGGCTGCGGACATCGGGGTCGAAGATCGAGAACCGATCATAGCGTTCCGTCAGTCCAGTCTCCGCATCCCAGCGTACGCCGAGGTTCAGCGTGAGCTTCCTGGAGACTTTCCAATCGTCTTGGATGTAACCGCCGAAGGACTTGCTCGAGAATGCGGGCCGTATCCGGTTGTTGATCCTGCCGCTGTCACCAGTGCCCAGCAGGAAGGAGGCGTAGCCGAAGCCTGCGTTCGCGGAAACCCTGCGTGGGTCCGGTCCTTGGGTCATTCCTGCGGTGAACCGGTAGAACATCTGCCAAGACGCCTGCATGTGGTTGATCAGGTTGACGCGCCACTCGCCGCCAGCTTTGATGCTGTGGCTACCAATGACTTTCGAGTAGGTGGCGTTGAGCGTGTGGGACATGTTGGCGGAGCGGAAGTTCCAGTGGTGCCGGAGGCCTGGAGCCGTCATCTCCGCAATGTTGAATTCCGGGAACACGAGCAGGTCCGCCCCGTTCTCGAGGTTCTTCGGAAGACCCAGCTCGGAAGGCGAGAATCCCTGGAACCACGAGCCCCGGTCTAGGATCGAGCGCGCGAATCCGTACCGCAGGCTGAGCAATGATGTGGGCGTCAGCGTGTTGTTATAGGACAGCGCCGCATTGTTGAGCGCCTCGTTGTTGGTGAAGCAGCCACCGTCAGGGCAGCCAGGGCCCTCCCAAAGCTCAGGTGCCGAACTGATCACGTCCAGCACAGTGTGGCGAACAAACAGCCGCTGGTCCTGCCCGAACAGGTGGTCCACCTTGAACACGTTGCGGTTGGAGTTGTTGGGCCGCCCTCCCGCGAACTGGAAGTTATTCCGCCCCGTGAACGGCTGCCCGGGCACGTTCGGTTCCGCGCCGTAATAACTTGCCGTGGCGAGCGCCACAGGATCCATCATCGATTCGGGAATCTTGTTGTTCGGGAACTCATCGCGCAAGAACTCCCCGGACCTGCTGGGGTCGGGTGAGGTCGAGAACGGATCGTAGATTGTCCGCACATCGCCCCTGGTGTTGAGAGTCTCTGAGAAGTCTCCGGCCCTCTGCAGCGCCGTGGGCAGGGTCAGCAGACGGACGGCTTGCGTCCGCTGCCGGCGGCCCTCGTAGGCTTCGAAGAAGAAGGTCCTGTTCTTGATGATTGGACCGCCAACGCTGAACCCGAACTCGTTGCGCTGGAACGTGCCCAGATCATTGCCCGCCCGGTTGGCGAAGAAGTTGTTCGAATCCATCTTGTTGTTGCGCAGGAAGTTGAACGCCGTGCCGTGAAGCTCGTTCGTCCCGGACTTGGTGGACATCGTGAGCACGCCGCCGCCGCTGCGACCGTACTCCGCCGAGTAGGAATTGGTCTGGATGCGGAATTCCTCGATGCCCTCGATGGTCGGCAAGGCGCTGTTCGCGTTCATGTTGTTGGTGTTCGAGTTCATCGTTACCGGAACGCCGTCCATCATGATCATGTTGCTGGAGTCGCGACCGCCGTTCACCTGGAAGATGCCGATCGAATGGAAGCCCTCGCGGAACTTTCCGCGGGCCGGGTCTCGCGTGAACACACCGGGCGTCAGCACGGCGAGCGAGTACACATTGCGCCCGTTCAGCGGCAGGTCCATAATCTGCCGATTTTCAACGACCCCGCTAAGGGTGGAGTTCGTCGCCTCAATCAGCTGGGCAGTGCCTTCCACTGTGATCGATTCCGTCACCTCGCCAAGTTCCAGCTCGATGTCCAATCCCGCCTTCTGTTGCGTTGCGATCGGAAACGGTTCCAAGATGTAGCGCCGAAAGCCCTCGCTCTGCGCGCTGATGCGGTAGTCACCGGGCGGCAAGGGTGCCACCAGGTAGAAGCCTGCCTCGTTTGTGGATGTGTCAAACGTCACATTGCGATCGATGTCGGTCACTTCGACGGCCACGCCGGGAATCACCGCTCCCGTCGTGTCCGTGACGAGTCCTGAGATGGACCCAGCCGATGTCTGGGCAAAGAGCCCGCTTGGGATAAGCAACAACGCCGCTAGGGATAGCAGCGTCCTCGGATGTCCTGTCATGAACTTCCCCTTTCTACTTTCTACGAGTTGTTCAGGCCGCAGTACTCACCGGTAATCGCTGGAGACCCTTACTCTGGTCCGCCGCCACAGTGAACGACCTCAACCAACCTGCGCATTGATGGTAGGTCAAGCACCAACCACGGGTCAAGGGGCTGCAGCCCCGGCAAACACCCATCTTTGTGGGATCCCTGTCACCGAAGGCCCGAGTGACAACTCTTCGTGCCCGCGGCACTCACGTGCCGCCAAGGCCGCGAGTGCTCTGCGAGTCCACAATGTCCCAACCGGGCGACGTACGCCAACAGACTCCCTCGGCCCATGTTCGAGGTCCGCACTTTGGACGAGTGTTGGCGGGCGGCCCTGCCAATTGGCCTCAGACTCCTTGTGCTGGCTTGCAGAATACGGACGTACTAGCGCCTGAGCTCGAACGTGTAGCGATTGAAATCGACATCGTAGTCGTCACGTCCTGGCACTGGCTCAGCGCTCGATCTGGGCATCCACGCGGCCAGCTCGCGCTTCAGTGGCGCATGCTCCTGTCGATCAGCGATGTTCCGCCAGTCGTTGGGGTCGCTGACGCGATCGTAGAGCTCCTCCGTCCCGTCGCGATAGCGGATGTAACGCCACTTCTCGGTCACTACGGCATGGTTGCCGCGCTGGTAGTCGACAACGGCCGGTCGTTTGGGTCTAGCCGGGTCTGCGAGCTGAGGCCGGAGACTGACCCCTTCGAGCGTGTCCGGCGGCCCGAGCCCGCATAGGTCGGCCAAGGTCGGGTACATGTCCAGCAACTCGACAGGCTGCGAGCGGTGCCTCCCAGGCTGCGAGACGCCAGGCCCGAGCCAAATCATCGGAACGTGGGTGGCCCGCTGCCAAAGCGTCCCCTTGTGCCAATGGCGCTTTTCGCCCAAGTGCCAGCCGTGATCGCTCCAATATACGAGAATTGTGTTGTTCCGATGCTGGCTCTCGTCGAGTGCCCGGACCAGCTGCCCGACCATAGCGTCCGCGAAGCTGATGCACGCCAAGTAGGCCTGCACGGCATCCCTCCACTTGCCTTCGCGGAGGATTCGCTCGTGTTCGGACCGGCGCGCGGCAGCAAATCCTTGGGCGATCGGAGGAAGGTCGTCGAGGTCGTTGTCGGGAACTTCGGGCAGCTTCACACGGTCCGCCGGGTACATGTCGAAGTAGCGCTGGGGCGCGAACAGGGGTATGTGAGGGTGCCAAAGCCCGATTGCCAGAAAGAACGGCTGGTCGTGGCTGCGTCGTAGGAAGTCCTCGCCGAATCGGATCGCCGTCATGTCGCCGTACGTCCGCTCCGGACGCCCCGGCAACACCCCCCAATCGAACTCGCCTGCAAAGTTGTCACCGGCCAAGCCATTGAAGGGATGCCCCGGGGGGTTGGGCATCCGCTCGGTCCAGTGGTATAGGGATGGCCGCCGATACCAAGGATCGTCGAAATGTTGGGACCGATACTCGTCCCACTGGTCGGGAGGGTTGAATCCAGAAGTGTGGTGGAAGATCTTTCCCGCGCCGGCCACGCGATAACCGTTCTGCCGGAAGAACATCGGCATCGTGACAACGTCCGGAAGGGCTGGCTTCCAGTACTGGCTGTTGGAATACACGCCCGTAGTGGAAGGGCGCAGGCCGGTCATGATGGCCGTGCGAGAAGGATTGCACAAGGGCGACGGGCAGTGCGCATCCCGAAACAGGGCCCCTCGCTCAGCCAGGGCGTCAATGTTGGGGGTCCTCACTCCCGGATAGCCTCCCAAGCACCCAACCCAATCGTTCATGTCGTCGACGGAGATCGAGAGGACGTTGGGCCGGCTCGGTCCCTGCGCCCGCAGGCCCGGCAGGAATGTTGGCGCTACTGCACAGCCGAGGAAGGATCTCCGAGAAAGCACGGCGACGATTCTAGCGCCCGGCTGGGAACCGGACAGGATCTGGGCTTGGGCAGTGTTTCGTTCTCTGGGCCCTACAACCCGCGGCCTTCGGCGTCTGGAGTATGAGCCCAGGTTCGTCCCCTTGACACATCCAGCCATGCAATCTCCGGTCGGATCATCGTAGGGACAGGGAATCCACCTTGGAGTGCTGGAGACGTTCAGTTCCCGCTGAGCCGCTCTTCGCGAAACCTTCGTGCGACCGTGGTCGGCAAGAACAGAGAGGATACTTGGGCATTGGAGGACTTCGATCTATGGAGTGAATCGCCCCGACGTAAAATGGAATCCAGCAGGTCGACACCGACTACAGCATCCACTACCAAGAGCAAGGGGCTCTTCTGGGTCCGCACCACATCCGACTAGTGCGCACGACTGATGGACTCGCTTCTTGAACGAGCAATCCACACAGTCCTTCTAGCACTTCCCTCCTCCAGCCAACTCGCTACGGCCTCAAGAAGAACCACGTGCCGTCCACGAAGCCACTGTCGTGCAATGACGTCGGCTCTATGGTCGTCGCTACCGGCGGCATAAACCGGGACCCGCCCTGCTACTCCCCATGCGCCACGCAGGCAACCCAATCATGGCCGCGGCGACCCTCCCTGCCACCGATCACCATGGCAACCGTCCGCCACACGTGAAGGCGCAGACGAATAACCTCGTTCTTTCCTAGAGTGTTTACACAAGCAATCGTCCCGATCCTGTCTTCTGGCCGTTAGCACTACTTGTAGTCCGCCCCCCAGCCCCGGAAGTCTCCGCGAACTACTAGCGGGGGCGACTTCACCATGTCGCTGATCTCGCATGGACGAGGATTCAGTTCCGACGGGATACAGAAGAATCCGCACGACGGAGCGCCACCCGGTCGCGTCGGACCTTTCAAGTGAAGACCGCGCACAGGCGGTCCTCGGGAATGTGGATGACCGGATTCCAGTGCTCCTAAGATGGTGCGTCCAGCGGAAGATCGAAAACGAAGAGCCGGAGGCTGCGCAACCAGCCCCTCCCACTGAGTCCGACAGACTCCGAACGCTTGGGGGAATCACACGGTTTCAGGTGTTGTCTGTGAACTATACTGTCTCCATCACTCCAATTATCAGCAAGAATCGAGGAACATTCATGACCACTGAAGTTATCATGGGAAACGCAGACGCCGAATCTGCTATCGAGGAGGAGCCTAATGCAACAAGTCCTGAGGAGCCACTCGCAATCGGAGCCATCCGACTCGTGTATCAAACAAACAACTTTACTTTACGGCTCCTAAATGATCTAATTGACAAGGGTCTGATCTTCAATGTAAGACCGGAATGCCAACGACGCCTTCGTTGGACTAGACTCCAAAAATCAAGATTAATCGAATCCCTCCTGCTAAACATTCCGATCCCACCGGTTTTCCTGTATGAAAGTGACGACTCCAAGTACGAAGTAATGGACGGACAACAGCGGTTGAATGCTGTACAAGAGTTCTTTTCCGGAGAATTCACTCTGCGTGGACTGCCGATTCTAAAGCGACTGAATGGTCGTGACTATTCTACTCTATCTCTCCAGATGAAACGTATTCTATCGAATGCTACTCTGTCAACCACTGTCCTCTTATTGGAAAACAGACTCGGCCAATCAACCGCACCGCTCTTCACACGAAGAGATGTCCGAAGGTTTGTTTTTGATCGACTGAATACTGGCGGTGCAAAGCTAAATCCTCAAGAGATCAGAAACGCTCTCAACCCTGGAATTTTCAACAGAACTATAATTGAGATCACTCGGTTGCCGATATTTACTCATGTCTTTGAGATTCCACCGTATACCGAATCTGATCCGAATGACTACTACGAGAATCCACAGCGGCGGAAGAACAACTTGTATTCGAAGATGGGCGACTGCCAGTTAGTGCTACGGTATTTTGCGCTCCGAGACGACAACAACATTCGCGGATCAATGAAGTCAATGCTTGACCGTGCGATGGCCACTAAGATAACAGAAGACCAAGGGGAGTCGTTGAAAACCAACTATGAAGAGCGGTTCCAATTTCTTTTCCAACTCTTTGACAAACGGCCATTTCTTCTCGAACCAGACGACCGAAGATTCCAGCGCATTTCTGCGGCGATTTACGACGCTTCTATGGTCGCTATTGATGATCTCTGGAGCAAGCGTGACTCGATTTCTGACGACAAATTGGGTGTCCAAGTGCGGATGAGAACGGCGATACGAAGTGAGGATACGAAGATTATTCTCACGGGCCAGCAGAATTCAGCAGAGTTTGTCCGAGCGAGAATTGATTTGGTTCGTCAAATCTTTCATCCATAGGAGGCGAAAGAATGCACACGGACTTCTCGGTCATTGTGGATGAATTTGAAAAAGACCTTGATAACATACGAATAATTGTTTCCGCATTTGATGCTCTGAAGAAGTCGGATCCCCGCATTCGTGTGGCGGCTGCGAATTCCGCGACGCTGCTATTGGCAGCAACGTTTGAGGAGTTTGTTCGGGAAATGGCTCGCAGTTATGCAGAGCATATCGTTAACAAGACTGACAAGGTCGAACACCTTCCCCAGCAATTCAGAAAGACCGCGTGGCGTCGGACTGTGGCCTCTCTTGGACGATTGCGCTTTCGAGGACAGTCGACATCTAGGTTGATTCTTGAAGCAAAGGCTAAGTTCGATGCGGTGTTTGAATTCTGTAGAGGTGATCTAGGCCAAGACATATATGATGTACTGATTCACAACGAGAACAATATGCGAGCCAGCCAGATCAATGCTCTGTTCAAGATCAGTGGCCTAAAGGATGTTTGCTCTCTACTTGCTCAAAGGGAAGCCATCGCTGATGAGATTTCTCTGAGAGAAGCCGGTCAGATTCACGGAGCAGTCCTCAGGAGGCTCGATGATTTCTTCAACAGACGCAATGATATCGCCCATTCGCTGAACAGGATGTCATCAAGTGGATCCGTGCAAATCAATCAAGATATCGAACTATTTCGGGCCATAGGAAAGTCTCTGTGCGAGACACTGGAGGCCAAGTCGCAGAGTAGTTGACGCTTCGACTCTTGGTCAGTGCAGAGTATGACAGTGGTCGAAGTCGAGAGCAGCGGTTGGCCGACGGTGGGATTATTCCGGAATCGTGCGATTCACGCTGATCCACTCTTCGACAACAGCAATCAATTTGCCGTGCTCCGAAGCTAGATCCGTGGACTCGGAGAGGTCCGACCAGAGATCAAAGACCTGCCAGTCCCCTTGGCCGTCGGAGACCAACTTCCATCGCCCATGCCGGACTGCCCGTTGGAGACCGCCCCGATCCCACTCCCAGTAGAGATACTCGTGGCTCTCCTGCTCCGCCGTCTTCCCAAGCAGGGTCGGCACGATGGACACGCCGTCGATGTCCTCGGGCAAGAATTCTGCGGCCGACGCCAGTTCGGCCAGGGTGGGCATGATGTCCGGCGAGTACGTGACGTGGTCGCTGACCACAGCCGCAGCGACCGTTCCGGGCCAGTGCACGATCAGCGGCGAGCGGATTCCCCCCTCATGCATTGAACGCTTGGCGCCGCGCAGCGGCCCGCTGGAATCGAGCTCGCCTTCGAATCGGTTCGAAGCCCCGTTGTCGGAAGTGAAGAAAACCACTGTGTCCTCAGCGATCCCCAAGTCTCGGAGCAGATCCGTCAGTTCACCAACGTGGCGATCCAGCATGCTCACGAATGCCGCGTGGACTCTTGCCCGATCCGACCACGGCTGGTTGCGGTACAGGTCGACCGCGGGTTCGTCTTCCGGCAGGTGATAGAAGGAGTGTGGCGGGGTCCACGGCGCGTAACAGAAGAACGGTCGGTCACGGTTCTCGCGAATGAACTCCAGAGTCCTCTCGAAGATGAGATCGTGAGAGAACTCGTACTCGCCATCGGGCGTCGTCCGGGGCACGTACGGCCCCGGCGGACTCAGCCTCTTGTAGGCGTTTAGCGCAGAAGGGTCCTCCGAGAGGTCAGCCGGCGCCAGTCCGTAGATCTCGGCGTTGCCCGACAACTGGAACGGCTTTCCGTCCTCGACGAGAAACGGCGGGTAGTAGGTGTGAGCGTGAACTTGGTGGTAATAGCCGAAGAACTTGTCAAATCCCTGCCGCTCGGCCGCTCCTGCGGAGCCCATGACGCCCAGTCCCCATTTGCCAAAACCACCTGTGGCGTACCCGGCCTGCCGAAGCACTTCGGCGATCGTCACGTCGGAATCCTTGATGGGAGCAGTCCCGGCGTTGGCTCGCACAGTCGTGTGCCCCGTGTGCTTTCCCGTCATGAGCGCGCATCGGGAAGGAGCACAGACGGTGTGGCCTGCGTACGCATCAGTGAAGCGCACTCCCTCCTCCGCCAAGCGGTCCAAGTTTGGAGTCTGGATCGCCTTCGAGCCGTAAGAACCCAAGTCGGCCCAGCCCATGTCGTCGGCCATGATGAAGACAATATTTGGCCGCTCAGGACGGGATGGACGTGGCTCTCCCCCGCAGGCGAGGGTCATGGCCGCGAACACGATAGGGGCAATCCGAGTCATCGGGTGTTCTCCTCTCCACCTCCACTGGTACCACGTTTCAACAACCGGTAGGCAAGGACAGGCGAAGTTTCCCGCCGCGCGTGACCGGGTGGCGGGCAGAACTGTCTGCACAGCGGCCAACTGGTCCCTCGGCGTATTGGTCCCGATCCAGAGAATCACAGTCCGGCCTGCAAGTAGGCGATCAGATCCGCAAGCTCTTGGTCGGAGAACGTCTCCTCGAACCCTTCCGGCATCAGCGACACCGACGAGATCCGCATGCCAGCGACATCCTGCTTCAGAACGGTGATGTCCTCGCGTTCTCCTCTCAATGTGATGGTGAGGCTGGTCTCTGCCCTCAGGATCCCGTCGTAGAAGCGGCCGTCGATGGTCTCCACGATATGGTTTCGATAGCGGTCCTCAATGGCGTAGCTGGGGTCGAGGATGCTGGTGAGCAAGTCCTCTTGGCTGCGGTTGGCGACACCCGACAGGTCGGGGCCGATCCGCCCCCGAGCAGCCCGAACCGAGTGGCAGCTGGCGCACTCGCGGTCGAAGAGATCCTCTCCGGACTGAAGACTGCCGTCCAAGCCCAACGCCGGAAGGCGATCCGCCAGCACTTGGTCCCTGTCGCTAACGACGGGCAGCACGTTTTGCGCAGCAGCTGCCCGGACGCCGTCGTCCGGATGCTGGGAGAGCCGGATTCGCGTGATGGCTGGAATGTCCGTAGCGAGCACCCGGCCGGCCCCGACCGCGGCGACAAGGGCGAGCGCGTGATCCCTTCGGCGCATCAGCGAATCCGCGATGGCGTCGCGCAGATCTGGCGGCGAGTCTTCCCAAGACTCCAGCAGGATGTCAGCCGCCCCCGCGTCGGGGAAGCTGGCCAAGGCCCGTGCAGCCCGGACTCGCAGCTCCGGCTCGGGATGATCTCGAATCAGTTGGGCCAGGGGCATCGCCACGGCATTGAACGTCCCTGCTTGCAGCACTCCAGCGGCTTCCATGCGTCGTCCGAGCAGTGCGGCAGGATCCGCCGCAACGTCAATTGCGCGCTGGACTTCGGCCTCGACGTCAAAGAACGGCGCGAGCCTTGCCGCGCTCGCCCGAATCGAGGCAACTTGGTGGCGGAGCAACGATCCGAGAACTGCCGCTGCACCGGACCGGACGCGGTCGCCGTGGAGAGCGAGTCCGTCGGCGAGCCCGTTGAGCGCCGCGGACGCCCATACAGGCCTCGAGAGCGCACCCGTACCGGCAACCAAGGCCAAGGTCCGGTCTGTCTCCCCAGAGTCGTTGCGTGACCCGACAACTCGTGCGAGTCCTCGCACAAACTTGGACCGCTGCGGAGATGGATCCTTCAAGAAGCCTGTCTGCCCCTCTGCCAAGCTCACGAGCATCGGGCTTGCCAGCTCCGGCGGGGCCGACAGCAAGGCGATGTGGAACCATGGCTCCTCCGGAAAGCGGGCCAGCACCGCCGCCAGCGCCCGGACCGCCGCGGAGCCGGCTGGCAGGTTCCCGGCCGTGAGGGCCGCTTGGAAGGCGACGCGGTGGTTCTCGTCACGCGTCGCCTCAAGTACGGCTGGCGCGAACATCCCGAGCGACTGCTCGGCAAGCCTGAGGCCGGCTTCTCGGACCGCAGGATGGGGATCGCTTAGCGCCGCCATGACCGAGTCCGAGCCCAAGGAATCCAAGCCCTCAAGCACCCAGAGACTCCGCAGGCGGACGGCGGCATCCTTGTGAGACGAGGCAAGCTCTCTCAGTGACGAGGCGACGCCCTTGTCCTGCCTTTCCAGCAGCAGCCGGTGCGCCGTGCGCCGATGCCAACCGTTTGGATGGGCGAGACTGCGCACCAGATCCTCCCCGCTCTGTCCGGCAAGCCTGGCCGGCCGCAGCTGGCCGGATTCGCGGTCGGGGACTATGCGGTAGATCCTTCCGAGTTCGTCACCGGAGCGGAAGTCCATCTTGAGGCGCCGCTGCACCGGCTCGGGAATGAAATCTGGGTGTTCGTGGAACTCGCGATAGTAGTCGAGGAGATACAGATAGCCATCGGGCGCGTTCGAGAAGTTGACAGGACGGAACCAGTTGTCGGCAGACGCCAAGAATTCGGCGGACTCCGGCCACCTGGCGGCGGTGTAAGTTACGCCGGACGGACGAACCAGATCGCAGTGGACGAGGTTGCCGTTGCCCTCCCCTACGAATATGGCGTCTTCGAATTCCGCGCCGAACCGATCGCCGTCATAAACGGTTGTGCCGGCCGCCGCGGTGAAGACGCCCTCCAGATGCTCCACTCGTTCCGGCCGCGTCACTGCGTAGCGACGCTGGCGCGCACGGGTGCGCTCGACGCGCCACTGCTGCGGCCTGCTGATCGCGAACACAGGCGCCGCGGGCCGGCCGTGGTCCGATATGTCCTGGTCCGCAGAATTCGGGGCATACAGCGGGTTGCGCTCCAGATAGCCTGGAGGGACTACCGTGTGGCGCAGGTGCACCGTGTTGTGGGTGATGAAGCGGTGTCCCCAGCGATTGAACGACTGGCCGAACTGGGCGTCGCCGGGGGAAGGCTCGGCCAACCCCCGAAGCGGGTGAAAGCGAAACTCGCGGTTGCGAACCTCCACGGGCGGCATGCCCGGATCAGCAGGCGACGTGATACTGCCGGGATACCGGTGGTTCACGACGTAGACCCAGTTGTCCATCCCCAGCCGCGGGTTGCTCAACCTCCCCTCGACATGGCCCAGCGCAAATCCTGTGTAGAGGATCTCCCGCACATCCGCACGACGGTCGCCGTCTGTGTCCTTGAGGTACAGGATGTCCGGCGCTGCCGTGGCGATAAGGCCGCCACTCCACGGCGCAATTCCCTCTACGGCCAAGAGCCGGTCGGCAAACACCGTGTGCCGATCGATGCGGCCATCGCCATCCGTGTCCTCCAAGTACTTGATGCGGCTCAGGGGCGGCTGGCCTTCCGGAGGATCGTCCGGGTTGTCGCCCAGCTCCGCGACATACACGCCGCCGTGCTCATCAAAGACCATTTCCACCGGGTCCACAACGTGGGGCTCAGCGGCAAACAGCTCTATCCGGAAGCCGCTCGCGATCCGGAACGAATCAAGGGCCTCTTGTGGCGTGAGCGGACCGGCACCCTGCTTGACACACGCGCACGCTAGGCACAGGGCCGCGCCCGCAACCCCAATGCCGATCCGCATAGCTATTTTGAGGGAACTGCGATCATGTCTACGGCCAGCTGCATGCCCGGAACACCCGTGCCCCTCACGGATGCCTTGGAGGCGGCGGGAGGGCGATCCGCCTCGTAGTGCTCCGGGCGTACCTCGTTGAGTGCGACGCTCGATCGTTCGTCGGCGACGTAGTACGTCGCCTTGGCCAGATGACGGAAGTCGCTGCCGACCTCACTAAGCAGCACGGAGAGGTCGTCGAACATCTCACGGACCTGCAGATCCCCTCGATTCGGCGTACGGCCGTTCACGGTAGAGAGGTAGATCGAAGCGGGATGATCGATGCGCACGACTCTAGCGAAAATCGGCGAGGCACGGTCCCAAGGCGGCGTTATGTACTGCACAGTGGGTCGGTCTGGGAGGGAGGCGGCCTGTGCGATGGCCTCGATCTCAATCGGCTGACGATTCTTCCATTCGACGAACACCACAGGAGGAGGCTCGCCCAGAAAGTGCTCGGCGATCCGCTCGTGGACCTCTCCGGCGGCAGACACGGGACGCAGGAAGCACTTCAGCTGGATCACTGATTGCCGGTCAAGCAACAGGAACTGCAGCGTCCTGTCAATCTGGCGGAGCACATCGGCGGCAGCATCGGCCGGCGTGCCGTCCGCGGCGCGGCCGGAAATATAGACTCGTGGACCGGCCTCGATCCGGGATGCGGCTCGCAGCCCCGGTAGCCAAGCTAGGGTTGTCGAATCCGGTGCGGGTTGGCCTGCCGATGCCTCTGCGCCGAGTGCGACCACATCCAAGGCCACTCTTGAGCCATCCAAGGGCAGGGCTCCTTCGACGAGCGTGACCGAGGGCCGTTCGCTCGGGGAAAGGGCCTCGAGAAGCACCCGTCGCATGGCGACGCCCGCCGCGACGTCGGTGACCACAACGTTCAATCGCACGATCTTCCGCTCGTCGCTGCCCATAGCGCCGAGGAGCTGGCCAAGGTTGCCCCATGCCAACCGCGCCTGGCCGAGCTCGTCCAATCCCGCGACTATCTGCCCGGCCCCGTCAGTAGCGAAGACCTGCGCCGTGTGAAGGAGTGCGGAGTGACTGACTATAACGGCTCGGCTTCCGCCAAGCGGACCGGTGCCCGGCCCTGTTCGCTCCACCGAACCGGCACGCGCCACGCCGGCCAGAAGACCAATGGTCAATACAACCGGAATCGCCCGCAGAGCAGAATGGCCCCGCACATCGACTATCGTACGCCCGGACGGCGGTGGCTTCAGGCCGCCGTGCGTGCCAGCGACCGAGCGCATTGCCAAGATCGGATCGGGCATCCGGCCCCTTCCGGTGGCGGCCCGTTCACCCCCAAGAGCCTAGTGCCGAAAGTGGCGCACATTCGTAAGGACCATTGCAAGGTTGAGGCGGTCGGCAGCGGCGATCACCTCAGGGTCGCGCCTGGAACCACCGGGTTGGATCACCGCGGTTGCGCCGTGGCTTGCTATTTCCTCGACCCCGTCAGCGAACGGGAAAAACGCGTCGGACGCGGCCACACTTCCTTCGAGCGGCAAGACCGCGTTTGACGCTCCGAGCCGCGCGGCGTCCACACGGCTCATCTGCCCGGCGCCCACACCGACCGTCTGGCCGCCCCGGGCGTAGAGGATCGCGTTGGACTTGACGTGCTTCACCACCCTCCAGGAAAACCGGAGCGCGTGCCGCTCCGCTTCGGACGGCTGGCGTTTGGTGACCACATCAAATCGCTCCGGGCTGCTCTCGGGCCTGTCCTCGCTCTGAATCAGGTAGCCGCCAGCGATGCTCCGCATCGCGAGCGCGGGGCCGGAAGGACGGACTTCGACCAAACGAAGATTCTTCTTCCTTTGCAGGACCTGCATGGCGTCGTCCTCGAACGCGGGAGCGGCGACCGCCTCAACGAAGAGCTTGGACATCTCGGAGGCCGTCTCGAAGTCGACCGGCCGGCTTACAGCGATCACGGAACCGAATGCGGACACGGGATCGCAGGCGTGGGCGAGCCGGTAGGCCTGGGCCAGGGTCGGCCCCACGGCGCATCCGCATGGATTGGTGTGCTTGATGATCGCCACCGCCGGTTCGGAGAACTCCGAGGCGAGCTGCCAAGCAGCGTCCAGATCGACGAGATTGTTGTAGGAGAGCTCCTTGCCGTGCAACTGGCGGGCCCCGCCGACGCCGAGCCGGCCTTCGGCGTACAGGGCAGCGCGCTGGTGGGGGTTCTCCCCATAACGGAGGAGCTGCTTCCTGGGTACACGCAGATCGAGAAAGGCCGGGGGAATGTCGCGCTCCACTGTGGCAGGGGCCTGGCCATCGGCAAGCCCGGCCAACGTCGCCGCGATCGACCGGTCATAGGCCGCGGTGACGCTGAAGGCCTTCTTCGCAAGCCGCCAGCGCGTGTCCCCTGCGACCCCTCCGGTGGCCGCCACTTCGGCGGCAACATCTGCATAGTCTCCCGGATCGGTGACCACCGCGACGTCGCGGAAATTCTTGGCGGCGGCGCGGATCAGCGTAGGCCCACCGATGTCGATGTTCTCGACCAAGTCCTCGAATGTGGCACTCTTGCGGGCCGCCGTCTCCTCGAAACGGTACAGGTTCACCACCACCATGTCGATCGGAGCGATCTGGTGTTCTCGCAGCGCAGCCATGTGGCCTTGCTTGGAGCGCACGGCAAGGATGCCGCCGGCGATGCGCGGGTGGAGCGTCTTCACGCGGCCGTCGAGCATCTCCGGAAAGCGCGTGACGTCAGAGACATCGCGCACCTTCAGGCCAGCCTCGCGCAGCACTTTGGCGGTCCCGCCAGTTGAGATCAGCGCGACATTGGCCGCAGCCAGTTCGCGCGCGAAGCCGGCGAGGCCTGTCTTGTCGGTCACGCTGAGGAGCGCGCTTCGCACTTTGGCCATGAACGTCCATTGTATTGGCGGCCCAGCCCGGAGCCGGTTCGCAGCAGAGCCCCGGCCATGGGGCATCGCTTTGCCTAGTGCGCGGCCTGAGCGCCCGCCGAGTGGAGCTCCTGAAGCGAGGCAACGCCCGCCCAGCTCCTCGTGCGCGCGATGATGCCATTCACCGCCGCGCGGGCCGCGTTCATCGTGGTCATGCTGGGGATGCCCTGCTGGATCGCCGCCCGGCGAATCTTCTTCTCGTCCGAGAAAGCGAACGTTCCGGAAGGCGTGTTCACGATGAGGTCGACTCGGCGGTCGGTGATCAAGTCGAGCACGTTGGGCCTGCCCTCGGCGATCTTCATGACCGTGCGGCACTCCAAGCCCGCGGCGCGCAAGGCCCTCGCCGTCCCCCGGGTCGCGAAGATCTTGAATCCGAGCCTCACAAAATCGCGACCGATCTCGACTCCCCGAACCTTGTCGCGGGAGTTGACGCTGAGAAACACAGAGCCCTTGTCGGGAAGCGTTTGGCCTGCACTAAGCTGGGCCTTTGCGAAGGCCTCGCCGAACGTCTCGCCGATGCCCATGACCTCGCCAGTTGACCGCATCTCAGGGCCGAGCATCGGGTCAACACCGCTGAACTTGCTAAAGGGGAACACGGGCGACTTCACGCAGACCCGGCGGGCCGAGAGCATGCCCGAAGTGAGACCGTAGTCAGCCAGCTTGCGTCCGGTCATGAGTCCCACGGCGATGCGGGCCAGCGGCACGCCTGTCGCCTTACTGACGTAGGGCACGGTGCGCGAGGCCCGCGGGTTGACCTCGATCA
>JAJDWM010000659.1 GCA_022825595.1 Bryobacterales bacterium
CTGAGAACAACGCGCTCCTGCTCCGCAAGCTCGCCGGCGTTCCCCGGGCCCGGCGCACCGCACGCTTTGTGTGCGCGATCGCGCTGCTCCACGATGGTGTGTTGGAGCGCACATTCCGGCGGGAGGTCGAAGGCCTGATCCTATATCGGCGCTCGGGCTGGAACGGCTTCGGGTATGACCCCTTGTTCCATTACCCGCCTCTACAGCGCAGCTTCGGACAGCTCGCTCCGGAAGCGAAGTGGGAGTTGAGCCACCGCGGACAAGCGTTCCGCGCGATGCTCGACTGGTTGACGGGCCAAGAGTGAAAGACGAGCGCAGATACCTGGCCTTTGAGACTGGCGGCTCAAAACTGGTCGTCGGCCTGGGAGATCGGGATGGGCGCCTGCGTCGGACGGTCTCGCTAAAGCGCGGCGCCGCCGACCGGGCTCCCTTGAGCTTCGCCCGCCTGCTTCGGGCAGCCGACGAATTGTCCGACTCGCATCTCCACGCCGGTGCTCGGATCGCCGCCATCGGCTTCGGTTTCGGCGGCACGGTCCGCCGGTCGACCAACAGTCCTCACGTCTGCCTTCACGAGGATGGCTGGGACGACGTGGACGTTGTCGGAGCACTCGAAGACAGGTATGGCGTCCCCGTGTTCGTCGAGAACGACTGCAAGCTCGCCGCGTTGGCCGAGGCACACTTCGGAGCTGGCCGGGGGGCCCGGTCGGTGTTCTATGTGACGTTAGGAACTGGTGTGGGCGGAGGCTTCGTGCTCGACGGGCGGATTCTGGCACTCGGGGACCTTGGAGAGGCGGAGATCGGTCACGTAGTCGTCGACCCGGATGGTCCCCTCTGCTGCTGCGGGAACGCAGGGTGTGTCGAGGCCATATGTTCCGGGCCGGGGCTCGCTCGGCTCTGCAGGCTGGTGGCCGAGCGCCGTCCCGACCTCAAGGCTGCGACCGTCCTAGAGCCAAGTGCAGGAAGCCACCGAATCATCGCCGCTTGGGAATCCGGCGACGCATTGGCGGATGCGGTAGTGCGACATGCTGTTGGGGGTCTGGCCAAGGCTCTGGGTGCTGTCGTAAACCTCGTCGTTCCCCGCCGAATCGTGGTCGGCGGCGGACTCGGGACGTCAACTCCCCGGCTGCTCCACTTGCTGCACGACGAGATCGACCGGTGGGTTGTGCCGTATTTCCGGCGGAGCTACTCGGTCGTGCCCTCCAGCTTGGGCGTCAGCGCCGTTGCCCAAGGGGCGGCGCTACTGGCGCGACAGGGCCCCTCCCGCGGCTGAGACGCCGGCCAAGGCAAGCGTCACCACGCTCGCAGCGCGTCTTCGAACATTCCTTCTAGGTCCTGTTCTGAAAAGCCCCTCGGGGACAGCTTGGTGACACGGTGCTGCGGCAGTGTCCCCTTCACAAGCCTCGGAATATCGGGCCGACCGTAGCCCAAGTCTGCCAGGCCATTGGGAACTCCCAGATCTCGCATGAAGCCGACGATGGCGGCGGCCAGGGCGTCGCCTGCATCGCCGTCGCCAACCCCAGACACGTCCGCGCCGATGGCGGCCGCGGCCTCTAGGTGGCGCCGAGGACTGGCACGGGCGGTGAACCGGAACACCGCTGGAGCGTTAAGGATCACTGAAACCCCATGAGGGACCATTGCGTGGGATGTAGGGTAGCCATCCATCCGAAAATCGCGGACCATTCCCGAGACCGGGTATGACATCCCGTGCGGCAGGTGTACGCCTGCATTCCCGAACCCGATGCCGGCGTATGCGGCTGCGAGCAGCATCATGCCGCGAGCTTCGTCATCAGAAGGATCGGATACGGCCCTCGGAAGGTATGTTCGAACCATGCGAAGCGCTTCCAAAGCCCAAAGGTCGCTGATCGGATTGGCCCCTTGGTAAGCCGGACGGAACTTGGGGCGGTGCGGGGCGAGTCGGGTGCGGAAGTCCTTGGCCGTGTAGGACTCTATCGCATGCGAGAGCACATCCAGCCCCGTGGAGGCGGCCACGGCGGGGGGCAAAGTGCGGGTGTTCTCGGGATCCAGCAGCCCGAGCGTCGGTTTCAGGTTTCGGTCCGCGATTCCGGTCTTGGCATGCATCTCGACCAGGTCGAAAATGGCCACGCCCGTCGTTTCGCTCCCGGTTCCGGCCGTGGTAGGGACTGCGAACAGGGGCTTCAGCGGTCCGGGTATAGGCCGGCCATGGCCGATCGGCGGATTCACATACGTGAGGAAGTCCGCCGGATACGTCGAGTAGAGGTTGGCCGCCTTCGCCGTGTCGATCGTGGACCCGCCGCCAACCGCCACGACGGCGTCCGGTTCGAGGTCGATGGCTGCTTCGATGGCAGCCCGGAAGGACGCGTCTGTCGGCTCGACGGAGACGTCCGCGAAGACGGACGCCCCAATGTCCTCAGCGTCCAGTGAGGCGATCGCGGTCTGCACAGGGGGTAGATCCAGCAAGTACGGGTCCGTGACGAACATCACCTTGCGGACGCCCCGGTCGGCGAGATCTGCACCCAGTTCGCGGGTCACGCCTGGCCCGAAGCGGATGTTGGAGGTTGCCAGTTCGACGGCGTACTCGTTCGATGCGTTTGCCATTGCCATTGGTCAGTCGTCCCTCAACATCCGGATGCAGTCCGGGTCGAAGCGGTGCCGGAACAGCATCTGGCCGCGCCACACTGCCACGGGAATGTCGGAGCCGTAGCGCCGCCTCAACTGGGCGCTCCCGTCAACGTCCACTTCATCGATCCGTTCTGCCGGCAGGAAGCGCTCGATCTCCCGGCGGGCATCGTCGCACAGGTGGCAGCCTTGGCGCGAGTACAGGGTCAAGCGATCCACGAAACCCATCCCGGGCGGCAAGCGACGACGTTCACGATGCTCTTGGCCTTCAGTATCTGCGCCAGCGGGCTCGTGCCGTTAGCCCTCCACGCCGTTGGCGCCTGTCCAGCAGCCTCCCCAGTGCCGCCCCTGCCACGAATCCCCCCACGTGGGCCCACCACGCTACTCCGCCGCCGCCGCTTGCCCCGGCCATCCCGTTCACGACTTGAATCGTTAGCCAGTAGAGCAGCATCACGAAGGCCGGCAGCTGCACTGTCGTCCAAATGATCACCAGCGGGAGCAGCACGGTGACGCGGGAGGTGGGGAACTGCACCAGATAGGCTCCCATCACGCCCGCGATCGCCCCGCTTGCCCCCACCAGCGGTATCTGAGACCCAGGTTCGGTGAGGAAGTGCACGGTGGTTGCGAACACCCCGGTTCCCAGATAGAAGAGCAAGAACCTGAAGTGCCCTAGGGCGCCCTCAACGTTGTCCCCGAAAATCCACAGGAACCACATGTTTCCGATGAGGTGCAAGAAGCCGGCGTGCAAGAACATTGACGTGACCACCGGGAGCAGTCCCTCGACGAACGGGCCTTGGCCCGTCAAGGCGGCGGTGATCTCCGCGGGCACGGCCGCAAAGGATGCCACGAAGGCGACCTGCTCGGTACGTGCGTCCAGCAGGAAGTGCTGGTGGACGAAGACGACCACATTCCCGATCACCAGCGACCATGCGAAGAAGGGGATCCCGCGCCGCTCGGTCGAGTCGCGCAGGGGGATCACGACGGTTACCGATGTCCGGGCCGGGCTCGGTCGGCAAACTCCGGATTCGAGCGCCGCTCGGCCTTGCCAATCAGCTCCCGAGCCGCGGCGACCGTGCCGATACCACCTTGGGCTCCAATCTCCTTGCAGTTCAGGGCAGCCATAGCATTGGAGAACTCCAGCGCTCGCTCGATGCAGTATCCGTTGACAACTGCGTAGCAGAAGGCGCCATGGAACACATCGCCCGCCCCTGTCGTGTCTTGGCAGTTCACCACGAACGCGGGCGAGTAATGAAAGGAGCCGTCGACGAGCGCCAAGGCGCCGTGAGGGCCCAGTGTCATTGCGGCCACCCTCATGCGGTACTCGCTCTGAATCAGCTCCAAGGCCAAGAACGGGTCTCGCTGGCTTGTCCACTCCACAGGGAAGTTCGTGCTGGCGATCAGGTAGTCAACGTATGGCAGGACTTGGTCGAACCCGTGGTAGATCGTGTCCACGTCCACTGTAACGGGAATGCCGTTGCTATGGGCGATCCGGGCCGCGTGCTCGACCGCCTCCGTGTCGTGTCCGTCGATGTGCAGCAGGCGGGCAGAGGTGATCTGGTCCGGGGTGATCTGCTCCGGAACGATGCGCAGGCAATCGGGACGGCTCCACAGAATCGTGCGCTCGCCCGTCGTCTGGTCGATGACGATGTATGCGGACTGGTTGGGGCAACCGGCTCGCTTCTGGACATTCGTGATGTCGATTCCCGCGTTGGCCAGGCTCTGCAGGAGAATCTCCCCGCCCTCATCGTCACCAACGCTGCCGATGTATCTTGTCCTGAGGCCCAGCTTCGCGCACGTGACCATTGCGCTAGCAACTTGGCCTCCCGGCGAGCGGATCTCACGGACGAACGGAGCCTTGCCGCCGTACGCCGGGAACTGCGGTACGACCAGCAGTGTGTCGGTGGCGTTCAATCCAACGCCGACTACGTCAAAGTCTCTCGCCATCGTTCTGCCGCTTGCCCTAGACTGCTGCGTTCCAGCACCCGCGGATGGTTCGGACGCTGTGGTTGCGCTGCTCCCGCGCCCCGCCCCGAGCAGCCGGTCCCGGCTCGCCGGCCGGGAAGCCATTCAGAAGTCCGCCGGGTGGTGAAGTTGACCGCCACCGGAACGGCGGGACCGCGGCAAGTCCGAACAACACGTGACGGACCGGCGCTGCCTCGCCATGCAGAGAGGCCACCGGGCCGCGGCTGAGGAAGTGCCGCGAGAGTGAAGATTCTACTAGCAAATTAGCACGGGGCTTGACCGGCGACCGTTGCTAAACTCCGATCTGTGGTTCGAAGCCCGCCTGCGCCCGCCCGGACACCAGAGTGGATCTGGGGTGCGGCGATCGACCAAGCCAGGTCTCAGGGCGAGGTGCGGTGGGCGATGGAACAGGTCGTGGAGCACCGCGGGTGGATTGACGCTCAGCACTTGTCGGTGTGCCGCGTTCCGGCGCCGACGTTCAGGGAGCGGGCGCGTGCCAGGTTCCTGGCCGAGGTCTTCGAGGGTCTCGGCCACGAGCCCGAGATCGATGCCGTGGGAAACGTTGTCGTGCCCATCGTCAGTTCTCAGGACCTGCCGTATCTCGCGGTAACGGCCCACATGGATACGGCATTGGCGCCGAGCGGGCCCGAACAGATTCGGGTGGGCCCGTTCGGAAAGCTGGAAGGGCCGGGTGTCACAGACAACGGAGCCGGCCTGGCGGCATTGATCGCAATCGCCCGATTCGTCACCGGCCCGTTGGCCGAGAAGCCTGCCCGCAACCTGTTGCTGGTCGCAAATGTTGGCGAGGAGGGCGAGGGCGATCTCAGGGGCATCCGCCACTTGGTGTCCGAATCGGCATACAAGGACCGCACAGACTCGTACCTCGTGGTGGACGGCTCGTCGCTGGGGCACATCACGGTTTCGGCGATCGGCAGCCGTCGCTTTGAGCTGGTTATCGAGGGGTCCGGCGGCCACAGCTGGAACGACTTCGGACGGGCGAACCCGATTCACGCGGTGGCCCAGGCGGTCACCCGGATGAGCACCGCAAGGCTGCCTTGGCGCCCAAAGGTGACCCTGTCCGTGGGCGTGATCGACGGCGGGTGGAGCGTGAACGCGATCCCTTGCCGTGCCAGCGCAAAGATCGACATCCGCTCAGCCGACCCGGCTGGCCTGGCGACTGGGGAACGCATCGTCAAGAACGCCGTGGCTGCAGCCGTTGCGGCCGAGAACAGGATGTCCACCGAGCCCTTGGTTCGGCATTGCCTGCAGGAGATCGGAAACCGTCCGGCGGCGCCGCCTCTGGACGCCAACCCCGTCGCCGAGTGCATCCGGGCGGTCGATCGCCACCTGAGGATACGATCGAGCCCGGAGTCTGCCTCGACCGATGCCAATGTTCCGTTGGCAGCTGGGATTCCGGCAGTCGCCGTTGGTGCGGGCGGAGAGGGCGGCGACGCTCACTCGCCGCGCGAGTGGTACAACCCTGCTGGTCGCGAATTGGGGCTCCGTCGGCTGATTCTCGCGATCGCCACGATGCAGCAGGCGCCTTGAGGAATGCCGGCTGAACGCTCCGGTCCGCTGGGTTCGGCAATGCTGGTGTCTAGGCATTAACATGCCGCGCGCGCGCATTCGCAGGGACAGCAGCCTGTCGGGACTGGCTTTGCTGCTGGGCGTATTGGCCTCGCCGCTGCTCGAAGCCGCGGAGCCTCGAGCGGGATTCTTTCGCTCCATCGTTGTCGGTGATCACGAGACCATTGGGCAGGTTGCCTGCATCGCCTGCTCGGTCCGGGTCGAGGGCGTGGTCGC
>JAJDWM010000189.1 GCA_022825595.1 Bryobacterales bacterium
TTGAGCGGCATCTGGGTGATGGTCGTGTTCTCGATCGCCTGGCCGAGGCTGGATGTCTCCGACTCCAGCAGCGGCAGTTCCGCGGTTACCTCGACTGTTTCGGTCACCGATCCGATCTGCAATTCCACGTCGACGCGTGCCCGTGTGCCCGCATTGAGCGTGATGTTAGGCCTGAACAGGGTCTGAAACCCGTCGCTCGTCGCCGTCAGGTCGTACGTGCCGATGGGAAGTGCCGTGATCACGTAGTTGCCGGCCGCGTTGCTCTCGGCTGTGTGTTCCAGGCCCGTCGCCTGATTGACGGCCTGCACAGTTGCGCCGGCTACCGCTGCGGCCGAGGCGTCCGTGACAAGCCCCGTGATTGTGGCCGTGTCGGTTTGCGCCGTAGCGATCGCTGCGGAGAACAGCAGGCTCGCCGCGAGGGTCGATACGTGTCGATGTAGTGATGATGTCAATTCAGTACCCCCTTGATGTACTGCTCCTGTCCGGCGGGACCGGGGGGCCCAGATCACTCCCGACCGCCCCGCCGAACACTTGGAATCTCTCAAAGCCCGCCCGAATTATAGCCGCCGAGAGCACGCTTTGGAGGGACTCTCGCCCGGCGAAGCCGCCGAAGGGGTCCAGTTGTAGAAGATCGACCGGACCAGACGTGCGTCGCGCCGGGTTGGGGAGCGACGGGACGCTTGCGCTCCAAGCTGGACCCTTCGAGGCTCTGAAACGCCAGTCTTGGCCCCATCCGCTAGAATTACCCCTTGGCGCGCCCCGCTGGGGCTGTGTCCCAGAAGTCCATGAAGTCGATCGCCGGGCTGTTCGCCGCGCTCGTTCACTTTGCTCTGGGCCTCTTCTGCCTCGGGCTTGGGCTGCTTGGCTGGATCGAAGGTGGAGAGATGCACCTCCCCCTGTTTCCCGTGCAGGTGGAACACGCGGCGGTGGCGCTTGCCGTCGTCGGCGCGCTCGGCGTGTGTGCGTCAGTGCTGGCCATCTCCCGCCCCGGCGGCCGCAGCGTCTTTCTCGTCCTGTGGTCCCTTGGCGTCACGTGGGTGCTGGTCTCTGCGATCTTCCGGTCGTCCTACACCTTTGAGGACCTTGACGGATTCGCGGCGCATGTTGCTGCTGCGGGGGCTGCAGTATTGCTGCTGGTCGCAAGCTGGTGGCGGTTCCGGAGCTCTGCTCATTCCCGGTCCCATCCTCGCTAGGGCATTGGGCCCAAACTCGGGCTCCAATCGGATCTGTGCGACCTGCAGCGTCTGGGATAATGGTCGTGGGGCTAGGAGACGTGGACGTCTTTGATGAGGTCAGGGAGGCCTTGGCCGCAGGCGACGTTGACGGAGGCTTCCAGCTCGCGATCGATCGCTTCCGATCCGAGCGCTCGTACCCGTTGATATTCGAGGCTCGGCTCATGCGCAAGCGCTACGAGCTTGGGATGCCGCTGATCCAGACGGAGCCTTGGAAGAATCTCGCGCCTGGAGTGCAAGAGGAGTACGAGAGGGCGACCGTTGAAGCCGCTCGCGAGGTCGGCGGCCTGTTCCTGATGGACGGGGACATCGGCAAGGCTTGGCCCTATTTCCGGGCCGTCGGGGACCGTGACCGGGTGCGAGCCGCCATTGAGGAGTGCAGCGAATCCGCAAGCGGGGAGGCGTTGGAGGGAATCATCGAGGTTGCCTACCACGAGCAGGTCAGCCCCAGGCGGGGCTTCGAGCTGATCCTCAAGCACCACGGGACATGCCGCGCAATCACCAACTTCTCCCAGTACCCGGTCGAGGAGGGTCGTGCCGACTGCGCCCAGATGTTGGCTGAGAACGTCCACTCGGAACTCGTCGCCAACATCAAGTACGCGATCCGCAAGAGGGACGGGAGCGCTCCTGAGACCGAAGACCTAGCGGCGATCGTGAAGGGACGGGACTGGCTCTTCGAGGGCAACGCGTATTACCTGGACACATCGCACGTCTCCTCTCTGGTGCAGATGGCCACCTCGATAGAGCGTCCGGCGACGCTGCGGCTGCTGCTCGGGTTGGCTGAGTACGGCCGCCGCCTTGGGGAGATGTACCAGTTTCCCGGCAACCCTCCGTTCGAGTCCGTATTCGCGGACTATGCGGTCTACATTCGGACTGCGCTCGGCACGGACGTCGAAGCCGGTCTGGAGCACTTCCGCCGGAAGATCGAGACCTGCGACCCTCACATTGCGGGCACGACTCCCGCTCAGGTCTTGGTCAATCTTATGGTGCGCTTGGGCCGGAATGCGGAAGCGGTCGACCTAGCCCTCGAATACCTCTCGGACGCCAATCCCCAATTCCTGCAGTGCCCGAATCCGCTTCAGCTTTGCCAGCTGGCGGGCGACTACTCGCGCCTGGCCTCGGTGGCCCGCGAGCGGCGCGACCTGCTGAGCTACGCTGCGGCGACCATGCAGGTTGCGAAGGCCGCAAAGGTCGCCTAGCACGTACGTCCTGACAGGCTCTTTGGCCGAGGCCGCTCCGGTAGGATAGTTGCGTGCTGCCCCCATCTGCGATTCACGACATGCAGCGAGCCTTGGGGGAGCGGTTCGTCCTGCACCGGTCCAGGGACCTGCTGCTGTACGAGTACGACGGGAGCATAGACAAGGGCCGCCCCGAGTGCGTCGTCTTTCCCCGCTCGACGGAGCAGGTCGTCCAGGTCATGAACATCGCCCGGGACTACGATCTGCCGATTGTCGGTCGAGGCGCGGGAACAGGCCTCAGCGGCGGCGTGATCCCTACCCGCGGTGGCGTGATGGTCGGATTCTCCAGGATGAACAAGATCCTAGAGATCGACATCGAGAACGAGTGCGCCGTCGTCCAGCCGGGCGTGGTGAATCTGGACATCACGCGAGCCGTGCAGGCGCACGGCTACTACTACGCGCCCGATCCGTCCTCCCAGAAGGCGTGCACCATCGGCGGGAACGTCGCAGAGAATGCCGGCGGTCCCCATACGCTGATCTACGGCGTCACCACGAATCACGTGCTAGGGATCGAGGCCGTACTGTCCGATGGCACCGTGCTGGAGGCGGGAGGCAAGGAGCAGGATCGCCCAGGATACGACATCACCGGGCTCCTGACCGGTTCCGAAGGCACGATGGCCCTCGTCACGAAGGTCATAGTCAGGCTGATGCGGTCTTGCGAGGCAGTCGAGACCCTCCTGTCGATCTACGACCGGCCCGATGACGCCGCCACGACCGTGGGCGAGCTCACGGCAAAGGCCATCACACCGGCGGCGGTCGAAATGCTCGACGGAGTCATGCTACGGATGGTCGAGGAGGCCACGCACGCGGGGTTCCCATTGGACGCGGAGGCCGTGCTGCTGATCGAACTTGAAGGTGTTCGCGAGGGTGTTGCCGAGCAGCTGCGCCAGGTGCGCTCAGTCTGCGAGGAGGCTGGGGCCAGGGAGGTGAGGATCGCCAAGACCGCCCGTGAGCGCGAGCTCCTCTGGAAGGGCCGCAAGAACGCATTCGGCGCCGTGGGGCGGGTCAGCCCGACCTACTACGTTCAGGACGGGGTCGTTCCGCGCACGCGCATCGCGGACACGCTCCGCCACATCTACCGCGTCTCCGAGAAGTACGGGCTCACCATCAGCAACATCTTCCACGCCGGCGATGGCAACATGCATCCCATCATCTTGTTCGACCCCCGAAGTGAGGAAGAGACACGCCGCACTCGGGCCGCGGGAGAGGACATCCTGCGCTATTGCATTGACGCCGGCGGTGCCATTACGGGAGAGCACGGCGTCGGCATGGAGAAGAACGAGTTGATGCCGCTGCTGTTCTCCGACGACAGCTTGGCCCAGATGGACCGCCTGATGCGCATCTTCAACCCCGACGGCCGCCTCAATCCCGGCAAAGTCCTGCCGACGGGCAAGGGCTGCCTGGAGGTCCGCACTCCCGCTGCACCCCACAAGGCCGTCGTGTGGTAGCGCTCCGGCTGATCTGCTAGCATCGCACCGTGACCTTCCGGCACGGCCTATCGGCCGCCTTGCTTCTGTCTCTCTGTTCGTGTACATCTGAAGACCCCGCCGGGCCTGGCATCGGCGCGGCCGGCTTGGCAGCCGAGACCCGCTTCCTTTCTCACGACCTGTTCGAGGGCCGGAGAGTGGCGACCAAGGCTGAGCAGTTGACCACCGAGTACCTCGCCGCCCAGCTGGCGCTGGCGGGCGCCGAGCCTGCCGGGGACGCTGGAAGCTATTTTCAGAGCGTTCCCCTCGTCGAGGTCAAGGCGCAGCCTGACACCGAGCTTGTGGTTGCCGGGCGGACGTTGCGGCCTCTGGACGAGTACGTCGGTTCCAACGAGCTCCAGACGGGCAGGGAAGTCTTCGACGCCGAGATTGTATTTGTTGGTCGCGGCATCACGGCGCCGGAGTTCGACTGGGACGACTACAAGGGGGCGGATGTCACTGGAAAGGTGCTGGTGCTATTCACCAACGAACCCCCATCAGAGGATGACGCCTTCTTCGGCGGCAGGGCACTCACGTATTACGGACGATGGACCTTCAAGTACGAGGAGGCTGCCCGTCGGGGAGCCGCCGGAGTGCTCATTGTGCACACTGACGAGACCGCCGGATACCCGTGGGGGGTCGTGAGGAACTCTTGGAGCGGGCCGCAACTGTACGTTGAGCGCGCGCCCGACG
>JAJDWM010000223.1 GCA_022825595.1 Bryobacterales bacterium
CGCTTCGCGACACGCGTTGCCACGTGCCACGCAACACTCGCTCCCGGCTGGCGGGCTGCGCCTTTGCCGGGCGGGAGTTGAACCCGCAGGCTCGCTTCAAAAGGTTTCAGCTCATTGCATCCTCCTCTTCAGGGCTTCCCCTGGCGCAATTCGGTTTCGATCAGAATCAGCGTTCACTTTCACCAGACTAGGCACTTCCGCAATTAGGTCGTCTGGAAATGTGGCGAAGTCGAAGGGCGGAACAGGCCATCCAGACAACCCCCAGCTGCTTTGCGGAGCCCGTAACTCGATGCAGGGAACGGCCAGTCAGGCCGCTTTCGTGACGCGGCGCAGGAAAGAGGGGGCCGGGGAATTATAATGCCCACGTCATGAGCAAGCGACCCGACTACGGCAGCGCCACGCCCGAGGATCTGGCCCGCGCGCTAGTGCGGACTAGGAGCGTGCGCCGGAAGGAAGCCCGTTCTCGGCAATCAGGCCGCGGTACATCAGCCGTTTCCCGACCAGCCCGGCAACGAGCGCCGTCATCTGGGACAGCGTCCCCGCATCGCGAACATTGTGCTTCCCGGCGAACTCCTGCACGTAACGGTTGAGGTGCTTCGGGCTGATCTTGTGGAACGTCCCTTCGTGGGCACGCTTCAGCCTGGCCCAGAATGATTCCATGCCGTTCGTATGGACCTGTCCCCGCACATACTCGCTCACCGAGTGTTTGACCGCCTCATGGTCAAACGGCAGCGTGTCGCAGGCCCTGGCTTCGTCTGTGTAGACTGTCGCGTCTTCTGCTGCGTGATGCCTGACGAACTCCTGCAGGGTCTGCTTGTCGGTTGACGTGACGACCTTTGCCGCAACCTGATTCGTCTCGCGGTCCTTGGCTCCGAGGACCGCCGTCTTGCCGACTGGTCCGCGACCCGTACCGGCCAGTTCCTTGCGCTTTGCGTTGCTCATGTTCCGGCGCTTGCCGCCCATGTAGGTCTCGTCGACTTCCACCGGACCGGAGAACTGCCTGCTCTCGTCCGAGCGCTTCCAGCCTTCGCGGATGCGGTGCAGCATGAACCAGGCGGTCGGCTGGCTGACGCCGATGTCGCGGTGAAGCTTCATGCTGGAGACGCTCTTGAGGCTTGTGATCTCCAGATAGATGGCGATGGCCCACTTGCGCAGCGGCACCCGCGAGCGCTCCAGAGCAGTTCCGGTCCGCACGCTGAAGTATGAGCGGCAGTCCGGGCACCAGTAGGGCATCGGCTTCGCGTTCGGAGTCCTGCTTGTGCTCAGGCTCCCGCAGTGGCCGCAGAAGCGCCCGTCTCCCCAGATGGCCTGCTCGAACCAGTGAGTGGCGGCCTTCTCGTCCGGGAAGAGATCCATCAGCCCAATCAGCGTGATTCCTTCCCTATGTGCCTTGCCGGGGCCTTGGACTTCCCCGTCTGCCATGACTTTCCTCTACAACTATTGTCGCGAATTCCTCCGTATTGGTCAAGTCATCTTGATAATCCCCAATCTTTACGTAGCATGAAGGCAGTGATCTCGTCGAAGGGGCAGATCGTCATACCAGCCGAGTTCCGCAATCAGGACAAGATCGAGCCCGGCCAAGCGTTTGACATCGAACGTATGCATCGAGGGACATATCGTCTGGTAGCCGTCAGCCCTGACAACAAAGGCTTGGTGAACATACTGCTCGCGTGCCCTGTGAGAGGCTGGTTCGCGCCTATTGAATCGGGGTCTACCGATACACTTGGATCACAATCATTAGGTGTCCGGTCGACGCCAAAGTGTTGTGCGAGGCGACCAAGCCGAATCCGCATCCAAAGGTGATCGAGTGGTTGAGGCGCAATGAGAGCAACTTGGTGATCGATCCTGTGATTCTCGGGGAGTACGCTTCGGCATCCTTCTGCTTCCGCGTGGACAACGGCGCCGCGATCTCTCCCATTGGTTCGACGAGGTAATTGCGCACGTTCACTGCGTGCCGTGGGACGCCGAGACGGGGTCGCGTTGGGCCGAGTTGCTGGCGCATCTGCGTTCTAATTGGAAGGCCGATGCCGATCAAGGACAGTCTCATTGCCGCAACTGCCCTCACTCACGGGTTTCAGCTTGCGACTCGAAATCTGCGAGATTTAGCGGCCAGTGGCGCAGAACTCATCGATCCGTTTGCTTGAAGGCGCCGAATGGATGGGTAATGTGGAGTAGTTGCTAATGTCTTGTGACTTTCCGCAAGATGCTGATCCAGAAGGACATCTGGACGGATTCGCTCGGCATCATCCCAGCGGTCGCTTCCCGCCGCACCCACCGCCAGTGGCCATGCCCTCCAACAGAAAAGGCGGGAACAGCTAGGCCGCTGGGACTGCTGGCTCAGCGAGCGCCTTAGGTTCGGACACGCGTGTCAGCCTCATAGCGCCTAGCACCCGCAACCCGCTGAGCACCGTCAGAGCCACCGGCAGCGGATAGCGCAGCCCGGCAAGCTGTCCCGCTCGAGGCTGTTGAGCGGAACCCGTGCAGCGGGCTGAATCGCGAGGATGCCAGTATGGTGTGGGTGGAGCAAGGCCCTCAAGGCGGGGTGCCCGTGCTTGGTCGCGAGTTGTTGGCGGCTGCCATGGCGGAGATCGTAGACAAGTAGGCGCTCGGAACGGTTGTAGCCCTCGTAGCCGACCACAGCGCTGAGGCTGCGGCCAACGCCGAGCCGAGAGCCGAGATCGCGTCCCGTTTGTCCACCACCCTAGGCCATCCCGCTGCGTTCGCTGGGTCAATGCAACCTTGAGCGGCAATAGGGCACGGCCAACCAGCGGCACAGAGCCGGTTCGGGCTGGCCGACCTACAATTGACACGCGCGCTAGCTCCGCTCCGCCGTCCCAAGACGGCGCAACAAAGCTCGTGAACCATCTCGCCCACTTGCGGCTGGCCGCTCCGGAACGGGAAGAAATGGTCGGCCAAGTCCTGGCGGACTTCGTTACGGCAAGAGAGATCAGCAGCTTCTCTTCTGGCATCCAAGCCGGCATCCGCCGCCACCAGCGGATCGATGCCTTCACCGACGGCCATCCAGTCTTCGCCCGGGCGAGGCGACGGATACGGCCTCCCCACCGCCGCTTCGCCGGAGTGCTCCTGGATGTCTTCTTCGACCACTTCCTAGCTGTCGAGTGGCACGCTTACGGCGTCGGGAACTCGCTGTCGGAGTTCGCGCAATCCTGCTACCGGGTGCTGGGCCTGTACCGGGAACTGCCGGTGCCGCGATATTCTCGGGCGATTGACGCCATGCACCGCAACGACTGGCTGGTGAGCTACCGGAGCCTAGAAGGGGTTGACCGTGCCCTGCGAGGCATCGGGAGGCGCTTCCCGAGGGAAAACCCGCTTGAAACCGGCATCAAGGTGCTGGAACGGGACTATCGGGCTTTCCGGTCGGATTTCCGGGAGTTCTTTCCTTTGGTCGAACTCGATTTCGGACGAACCGCGAGCCCCTTGACTTCGGCTCAGGCCCGGTGACGCAAGGCTCTTGGTTACAATTGAGCAGTATGCTGAGCGGAGTGTCCAAGGGCCGCCTAGCCGTCGCTATAGTCGCTTTGCTGCTGGGCATCGGCGGGGTGCACCTCGGAACAGCCGAAGAGCAACACTCCCCTGAACCGTACCCGCACGTCGTCCTGATCACGGTCGACACCCTGCGGGCCGACCACCTCTCGTCGTACGGCTACCACCTAAGGACCAGCCCGGCGATGGACGGGCTGGCCGCCGAGGGCGTCCGCTTCGACCGCGCCTACACGCCGATTCCAATGACCGGTCCGGCGCACTTCTCGATGCTCAATGGGCGCTTCCCGCAGGAGCACGGGGCCCGGATCAATGGCGTGTCCGTGGCCGATGGTTCGAAGTTCCTGACCGTCCCCCAAATCCTGCGGCGGTTCGGGTACACGACCGGGGCGTTTGTCAGCGCCTGGCCGCTCTTGGGGCGCCTGACCCGGCTAGACCGGCACTTTGACCACTACGACGACGAACTGACACGTTCGTACCAGCTCGTGCACTCGATGCGCTGGGCAGAAGACGTGACCTCGCCGGCCTTGCGCTGGCTGGACGACAATCACGATGCAGGGCAATTGTTCCTCTGGGTGCACTACTTCGACCCCCACGAGCCCTACAACCTTCGCGAAGAGTTCGCCGACCCCGAGGCGGTGGCAGAACCACACCCGGACACGCCCGAATACACGAAGGAGATACAGAACCGGATTCGTCGCTACGACTCGGAGATCGGGTACGCCGACGCGCACATCGGCCGCCTGCTGCAGCGCATCGACCGCCTAGGGATGCGAGATAACACGCTGGTCGTGCTGGTGGCCGACCACGGTGAGGGGCTTGGCGAGCACGGCTTCAACGGCCATGGCCGCTGGCTCTACGAGAGCACGGTTCGCGTTCCCTGGATGATGCGCCTCCCGGGCCGGATCCGACCGGGAACGGTGGTGCGGCCGAGCGTCTCCATCCTTGACCTCGCTCCGACCATCCTTGATCTGGTCGTGCCAGAATTCCGCAGCGAGGCCCCGATTCCGATCTCCTTTGCAGGCCGTAGCCAAATCGCGGCCATCGATGAGGAAGTATCGTCCGCGACGCGACAGATCCGCTTCGTGTCCTTCGAGGGCAAGAAGGGCTTCGCGCCAACTTGGCTCTCGTGGGTCTGGAAGCCGAATTCAGGGCTCCCGTTTCGGATCGGAAAGCTTGAAGGGCAAAGGAAGATGGTCTGGACGCCGCAAGCGGACAGCTTCGAGATCTTCGATCTGGCGCAAGACCCGTTTGAGATGCGCCCTGCCCAGCTGACGCCCAAGGACCGCAGCTATCCGTTCGAGCGCGACGGCTTTCACCGCTGGTTCGATTCCACGGACCTAGCCGAAAGCGAAACGCGGCTCACCAAACGCGAC
>JAJDWM010000326.1 GCA_022825595.1 Bryobacterales bacterium
CCGCAGGCTTGGCAAGCCCGAGGAATCGGCCCGGGCGCTGGCTGAGTTTCAGAGGCTTCAACCCGATTGATGCCGGGCGGCCCGGCTCTGCCTTTCCCCTGACAGGTCCGGACCGCAGGGCGGGCTAGGTCGTGCAATCTGACTCTCGCAGGATCCACGACACTAGCAATCCCCGCTCATTCCGGGCCCGACGGCTTCCCCCTCGGGGGCGTACCCCGAAACTCTCTCTGGGGAAGTCGTTGCACGGCGGCGTGCGAGTCACCCTCAGGGCATGGTCGTGCGCGAGTCTGCAGCTACCACCGGACCTGGCGGAGTGCCTGATGTGACCCAAGAACGATTTTGCCTGCTGTCGAGGCGAGGTCGCCTCTGCCTGCCCTGTCAATTCAGCCTGGCGCAGGCTCCAGTCCCGGCTCAGCGGAGCATCCCCGCCCGACTTGTGCTTCGGGAGTCAGATAAGAGGCGCCCTTACAGGATTGCCGCGGTTTGCGAGCCGCACAGGCCTGTTGGACGCAGTGTAGTATTCCTTATCGGGGTCAATGCCTAGACGGTCGTAGATGGTGGCCGAGAGATCCTCCATCGACACCGGGTTGTCCTTCGGCTCCCCGCCCACGGCGTCGGAAGCGCCATAGGTCTGGCCACCTTGGATGCCGGCCCCAGCGAGCACGACCGAGAAGACGCTCGGCCAGTGATCTCGGCCCGCGTTGGGGTTGACCTTCGGGGTCCTGCCGAACTCGCCGGAGACTACGACGAGCGTTGACTCCAGAAGGCCGCGCTGGTGCATGTCCTCCATAAGTGTGGCGAACGCCGCGTCGAACTCCGGCAACAGCACGTCCTTGCAGCGGTTGAAGTTGTCGGCATGTGTGTCCCAGATCGCCCGGGCGGCGTTCACGGTGACGAAGCGCACGCCGCTCTCTACCAGTCGGCGGGCAAGCAGGCAGCCCTGCCCGATTGGTGTGCGTCCGTACTGATTCCGCAGGGGCTCGGGTTCGGCCCCGATGTCGAAGGCACTCTTGACCGTCGGGGACCGGATGATGTCTTCAGCCTCTTGAAAGAACCGCTCGCGGTCGGCGAACAGGCCCCGCGTATCCCGTTCTCGAAACTTGGCGTCGAGCTGCTTGACCAGCCAACGGCGATCGGAGATCTGGCTCCAGTCCATGTCCACAGGCACTTCCAGGTCCTCGATCCTGAAGCTAGGGGAACTCGGGTCGCCCCGCACCCAGAATGGCGAGTAGCCACTGCCGAGGAAGCCCGGGCCGGCTGCGTGGTCGAGCGTAGCGTTCAATACATAGGGAGGCAGTCCGGTGCGAGCGCCCAGTTCCTTCGCCACGACCGAGCCGCGGCTCGGAAAGTCGACAGATTGGAGGGGCATGAATCCCGTCATCAGGTAGTACACGCCGGTGAAATGAATAGCCGTGTCTCCGTAGACAGAACGCAAGATCGCGTACTTGTCGGCCTGCCGTGCGGTCAGCGGCAGGTGCTCGCAGATCTGGATGCCGGACACATTGGTCGGTATCGGCCTGAATGAGCCCGCCACGTCCGAGGGGGCGTCCGGCTTCATATCAAATGTCTCGTGCTGCGGCGCGCCACCGTCGAGCACGATCATGATGCAGGACTTGGTTGCTGCTGGGCGCTCTTGGCCGGCACTTAGCTTGAGGTAGTCTCCCAAGCTGAGGCCGATCGGGCCAAGCGTTCCGACCCGCAGGAACTCTCGGCGTCCCCAAGTGCTGGCGGGTGTCGCTCCGTAGTATCCTCGTCCGCGCATTGCCGCAACTCTCAGAGGACCGATACCTCCCGCAGGGGTTGGGGCCGGTCCGAGCCTATCGCACGCTAGTGATTGTACAGGAACTCATTCGTGTTCAGGAGCGCCCATAGGATGTTCTGCAATCCCTGCGACCGACCGTCCGCTCGGCTCAGAGCTGTTTGGCAGTAGTCCATCTCATCAGCGTCGGGGCGCCGCGAAAGGCTCGCCAGATAGAGATGCTCGATGATCTCGGAGTCCGTCATTCCGCGTTCCAGCAGTCTTGCCAAGGAACCGGACTCGGCACTGGCCCGGATCTTCGCGTTGACCGTGCCGCCCACCAGCATGTGCATCGACTGGCGCAGCGAGATGCTCTCGCTCCTCTCGCACTTGGCCGCGTCCCGCTTGGGTCGGTCGAACATGTCGAGGAACGCAGAAGGGATTCCAGGGTCGGCAAGGTTGACCGCGCGGACACCCGGATAGTAGCCGAGGTAGTCTTGGGGCACACCCGTGATAAGCACGATCGAATCAGCCAGCTGTTCTGCAGTCAACCGCTTGAGGTAGAACCGGGAAAAGTTCGTCTCGTCATCACGGCTGGTTGGCCGAGGAACGGAGGAGAGCTGGTAAGTCCTCGAACTCAAGATCGTCCGCATCAGGTGGTGGAGGTCGTAGCCGCTGGCGACGAAGTCGCTCGCGAGCTGGTCTAGCAAGCGTCGGTTCGAAGGGGGATTGCTCGCGCGGAAGTCATCGACGGGATCGACGAGAGGACGTCCCATGAACTGGTTCCAGATCCGGTTCACCGTCGCGCGGGCGAACCACGGGTTGTCCCCGGCCGTGATCCACTGGGCGAGCACCTCACGCCGGTCTTGGAGCGGCCGTATCAGCGGTTCCGAGCCGTCGAGAAACCGTGGGCGTACGACCTGCTTGGTTTCTGGATGGCGAAATTCCTTGTCGAACTCGATGTACCGAATCGATTCCACGGGGGGCGGCCGACGGCCCTTGCCAGCCAGCTGCGAGAAGAACGCGGCCATCGATAGGAAGTCTTCGCGCTTCCACTTGGCCGAAGGGTGATCATGGCAGCGGGCGCACTCGATGCTCACACCGAGGAAGGCCTGCGCCACCAACGTTGTGATGTCTTCTATGGGGCGCGAGAAGAAATTCACGGCTCCGACTTGCCAAGTGCTGCCGGTCGACGTCAAGACCTCCGTGACGAACTCGTCGTAAGGCTTGTTCGTCCGGAACGCGTTGCGCAACCAGTCCTGCAAGTAGGCCGTGCCGTCGCTTGACGTGAGTACGGAGTTCGCGAACAGGTCTCCCCACTTCGCGGCCCAGAATTCTGCGTACTCCGTACGCTCGAGCAGGCGGTCGATCAACCGTGCTCGCTTGTCGGCGTCCGTGTTCGCAAGGAACCTTTGCGTCTCTTCCGCGGTCGGTACTACGCCTATGGTGTCTAGGAATGCGCGTCGGATGAACTCTCCGTCGGTAGCCGGGCCGGAGGCGTCAAGATTGAGCTTCGACAACTTGGCAAAGACCAGCTCGTCGATGAAGTTCGCCGGAGCCGGCTGTCCGGTTCCATCCTTGACCGGTCGCGCGACGGCCACGCGCAAGGCCGCCACGTGCCCGAGTGTCCGCACCAGCACGGTCCCCTCGCCGGCCGCTTTCGCCGTCACCACCCCGCTGGGCGAGACCTCGAGGATCGCGTCGTCCGGCGTTGAGTACCGGACCTTGCGGGTCAGACCCTCCTTGCTACCGTCGCTGAACTGTCCGACCACAACGATCTGTTGTCGTGCGCCCACGTCCGCCAGCACTGTGGTCTCGCGGGGGTAGACTTCGATCCGCCGGAGGCGGGCCGCTCCGGCCGTGTCCTTGCCTGCGCCATCCCGGATCCAGTCGAGCAGCACTCTGTATTCGGAGCCGCCAGTCTCGAACAATCGACCGCCCCCGTGCACTACCTCCAGCGTCGGCTTTCGTAGCAGCAAGCTCTCTTCGGGAGCACTGAGACTTATGCGGCGACCGCCCGAGTGGCGGACTATCGCGTCGTAGTCTGCATCGACGTCGTGCCCGAACAAGGACAGCTTGAAGCCATTCTGGCCGTTAAGGGCACCATGGCAGTTGGTGCCATTGCAGCCGTGCCGCGAGAATATGGGTGCCACCTGTGTGGTGAAGTCGGTCAGGCGGCTGCGCTTCGGCTGCACAATCAGGGGAAAGCTCACTTGGTGTCGGCCGTAGGTTGCCGTCACCTTCGTGAAGCCATGGCTGTGGCCCTCGAACACCGTCGACCCAACCGTGCCTGCGACATCAGGGTCGTCGATCGCCACGCGTGTCTCAGTACTCACATCGAGGCGAAGGCCGTCCGGGCCGACCGCGGTGAATAGCACGGTGTGCGTATTGCCGATACCCCGGATGAAGACTATCTCCGGTTCGACTGCAAGCCGGATTGGACCGGTTGGGATTGCAGCCGAATGCCCAACCGCGGCAAGGAGCGATGTGAGCAAGGCGATCCCCGCTGCCCTCCGCACGATGATTGCGGCAGGCCGTGCCCGCTTGGTGCCCGAACAGCTCGCGTAACGGCTGTGTGCGGGAGCCCCCGCGCTTGCCGCCATGCTTGCCACGCCGCCGTCCCGTTCGCTGAGCACCCTATTTCACCTGCACCGTAAACCCACTGGTCACCTCTGTCAATGGCCTGCCGCCCCAGTTCGCCGAAGCACGGATCGCAACTCGGTGCGGTCGGCGCTCGATCTGGTCCGGATCGGCCTCCAGTACTGCGGTGATCATACCCTCTCGCTCGGCTCCGGCGGTCAGCCGCAAGCCCAGGGGAAACCCAATCGGCTCGAGCTGCAAGCCACTGTCGAACCCGTCTGCCCGAGAGACTGCAACGGGCACCTCGACGGTTCCGCCGCTGATGAGGTCCAGCCGGAAGCCCCTGAATGGTTGTTCAACGCGCATCGCGAACATTGGTGGTTCCACGAACGAGGCGAGCACGTCAGTAGCAGGTGCCTCGTTGAATCCTGCTCCGTCCTCCGTGTAGAAAGGCGGTAGCTCG
Organism: Bryobacterales bacterium; assembly: GCA_022825595.1. GTDB lineage: Bacteria > Acidobacteriota > Terriglobia > Bryobacterales > UBA6623 > VXMF01. Next base: position 4,782 of record JAJDWM010000326.1, read on the forward strand.
GCTTGGCGGGACAGTTCCTCGCCTTCGATGCGCGCCGTACCGTGGACTTGGAAGCGCGCCTGGACCCAGCCCGTGTCGGGAGACGCGGAGAGAACGGAAGGATCGTGCCTGATCTCCAGCGTCCCTGACGGGGCGTCTGGCCAGAGGACCACGGGCTTCGCCTCCAGACCGTGGGGTAGCCCTAGAGCCGTGACCTCGACCGGTCCGCGGAAGCCCTCCTGCGCATGCATCGTCACCGGTACCTCGGCTGCTCCACCGAGTGGGCCCCGGATGCTCTTGCTCAGGACTCCGAGACGGAAGCCGGGAGCCTTGCGGCTGAGATGCAGCCGATAGGTTTGGTGCGGTCCTCCGAGAGCAGAGTTGTCCCGAATCTGAAGGACATAGTCGCCTGCGGCGTCGGCATCATTCGGGTTCCCGGTCTGGAAGTAGTGCCAGAACTTCGGGTCGAGTTCCTCCTTGGTCGCCACGCTGGCGAAGAAGGAACCGCAGTCCGAGCACCGATCGTCCCCGCGGCTAATGAGCTGGCCGTCGGGACGGGCCAGGGTCAGGTTGGGATCGCTGATGTGGGACCCGAGAACCTTGGCATCGACACGGAATGCGACTTCGTCGTGCTGGTCGACCGTGAACCGGACGCCGTCTCGGTCCCCGGGCACGCCAATGCGCCCATTCACCACCGACGGCACGGTCACAGGCATCGCAGCGTTCAGGGCGTCATTGGGCTCTCTCTCAGCGACCTCCGGCGTCTCTCCGACAGCGAAGGCGAGCGGCGCCAGCGTTCCCGAATCATCCCGAAAGCTCAGGAGCTGCACGCCCAACGGCGCATCGATTGCGATCGAGACTCTAAGGCGGAACAGGCAGTCGCACTCCGCCTCGATCCGCTCGAGCTTGGCCGTGAGGCCCTGGCCGCTGAATCGCGGCTCGGATGTAGGGCTGAGGAAGTCGGCGCGCAGTTCTGCCTCGACGGTAGTCCCGCGCTGCCCACCAGCGGGAAACAGGGACCACAGCATCGGGCTTCGCCCGATCGCCACTTGGTACTGCCAGTTTATGGCCTGGTCATCGGAGAGGATCGTGTAGAAGTCGGAGAAGCGGCGAGGAATGATCGTGAGGATGTATTCCCCGGCCTCCGAGAACGTGTAGTCCACATACGGGTCCGTTCCAAAGTGAGAGAGGTTCCGCTCCAAGACCCTTCCATCCCGGTTCATCACAATGGCGACTACATGTCCCGGGGCCTTGTTCCGGCCGGTTAGGACATTGAAGGCCAGCCGCTCGCCCGCCTCTGCTCTGAAGCGGAACAGGTCCGAGTCGTGGACAGTCCGAATCCGTCCATCCACTAAGGCCGGGGTCTGGACTGGCTGCGACTGCCCGGAACTGTCGTTCGGTTCTTCCTCGATGACGCTCGTCCAAGCCGTCACTCGGAAGAGAATGCGATTCGACGGCCCCTTGGGTGTCTCGATGAAGAGGAAGCGCGGCCCAGAAACCGCAGAATCATTGGCCGAGACGATAGCTTCAACCGTCAGAGGGCTGCTCCGGACGATTGTTGCAGTCACATCCTGGCATTCGCAGCCGACCTTCTGAACACGGTCCAAGAAGTTGCCAGTGAATGTGACTCGGACTGACCCTCCCGCCTGAACGCTCAGCGGAAACGCCGAGGTCACATTCGGCGCATTAATCCTGACCGCCGACGGCGAAGGATCCGAGGCTGCGCTCGGAGGGGCGGTCCACACAGCCCCCAGCGCGAAGGCCAGCAATCCGAAGCAACGTCGCCCGGATGTCCCCATGGTCCTCCGCGGGCCTTGGCTCGTTCACCCGTGTGCACGGCGACGGCGATCCGGTGCACCCGCAGCCGCCAGTGTACAGCAGGGCCCTACTTGGCCGGGTTAGGCTAGGGCTTCCCGCACGCCATTTATTCGTCCGCTAGTCGGCGTTTCGATCGGGTGAGGTCTGCAGGCCGGTTGTCCGGAACAGATCACTCGTCACTATTGCCTCAATGATTGACGAGAGGCGGTGACCGGCTGCCTGAGAGCGTTCCACGATGGCATCGACCGCCGGGTTGTCGTGGCGGTCCACGCCGCGGCCCAACGCGTAGGTCAGGAGCTTCTTGGTCAGGGTTCGCACAAAGGACCGGGACTCCGTGCCGCGCAGCATCCTGCGCAGGTCAGCCGGCGACTCGAACGATCGGCCCCCTGGAAGCTCGCCCGAAGCATCGACGGCCGAGCCACCTTCGGTCGTGCGCCACTTGCCGACCGCGTCGTAGTTCTCGAGGCCGAAGCCCAGCGCGTCCATCACTAAGTGGCAGGACATGCACCCGGGGTCTGCCCGGTGCCGCTCGAGCTGCTCGCGGAGTGTTCCGTGGAGCTCGCCCTCGGGTACCTCCAGTTCTGGCACGTCCGGCGGCGGTGGCGGCGGCGCCTGCCCCAATATGGTCTCCATCACCCAAAGGCCACGCTGTACCGGCGACGTCCGCGTCGGGTAGGACGAAAGCGTCAGGATCGACGCTTGGCCGAGCAAGCCGCCTCGCCGGCCATCAGTGACGGGTACACGGCGAAACTCTGGCCCATCGACGCCTTGGATGCCGTAGTGCGCTGCCAGAACGTCATTGACGAAGGTGAAGTCGGCGTCCAAGAAATCCAGAATGCTCCGGTCTTCACGAAGGATGGCAGCGAAGAAGCGCCTCGACTCTTGCAGCATCGAATCCCGCAGCGGGTCGTTGAATTCCGGGAATCGCTCGCCGTCCGGCTGGGAGTGGGCCAGATTACGCAGTTGCAGCCACTGGCCGCCGAAGTTGTTGACTAGCGCTTCAGACCGCTCGTCGCCCAGCATCCTCCGAACTTGGCGGACAAGCTCGTCGGGCTCGCCCAGATTCCCGGATGCCGCCACCTCGAACAGCTCTCGGTCGGGCATCGTGCTCCACAGGAAGTAGGACAGGCGCGAGGCGAGCTCGTAATCGCCCAACGGTCGCGTGCTCTCTCCGGAACTCTGGGACTCGATGCGGAAAAGGAACCGTGGCGAAACTAGGACGGCCTGCAGGACCGTCCGGACCATTCCCTCAAAGCTCTCCCCATTCCTCATGGACAGGGCTGCGAGCTGCTCCAGCCGGGCTAGTTCGTGCGACGTTGCCGGGCGACGGAAGGCTCGCGTCGCCAGCTCGCGGATAATGCGCCTCGCGCAAGGCTCCCATGGCTCCTCGCCTTCCGGACGACATGCGATGATCCGGCGGTGACTGAGGGGAAGCGGGACCGGCTCGGCGTCGAAGGGACCATTGATCTCGAGGTAGTCGACCCACAGCTTGCGCTGCGAGAACGGCGCGTTGGGATTCATCGCAGCGCTCTCGTGGTCGATGAATCCGACCCAGATTTCGCGGCTGCCTGCCTCGATACGGTGGGTTACCCGCTCGTTCCGGTCGAAGTATTGGGCGGCCTCGACGGCCTTTGTGGCCATTCGTTTGCCGTCCATACGCAGGGTCATTAGCCGTGGCGGCGGATCGAGATCGGGGAGGTACCTTTGGTTGTCCTCAGACCGCTGTCTCCTGTCCACGGCACCGAAGGCAAGCTCATAGAAGCCCGTCGCGCGGAAGTTGAAACTCACCCGGATCGAACCGTCGGCCGTGAATGGTGCCACTCTTCCGATGCCAGAGGAGTTGTTTGGATCTCTCGCAGCCTGAATGCGGAAGCGAGTCGGCCGAACAGTGCGCGGCTCGGCCCAGACCGCCTCTTCGGCTAGGCGCTCGGCCGCGTCCACATACTTCTCCATCAGCAGCGGTGAGACCGACAGAACGTCGCCGATGTTGTCGAACCCATAGCCAGAGTCGTCCACAGGGAACGAGTCCGCCGGCCTGAGGTCCACACCCAGCAGGTCCCTTACGGTGTTGTTGTACTCCTCACGGTTCAGTCGGCGTGCCGTTATTGGCCGGGCCGAGACAGAGCGGTGCTGCTCCATCTCGTTCCGATTCTTGCGGACCCACGCCGACAGGGCGTCGAGCTGTTCTTGGTCGGGCCTGGGGCTGCCCGCCGGCGGCATCTTGCCCTCCCGGGTCACCCGCAATACGTCGTCCCACACACCTGGGTGGCGCAGTGCTTCGGCTTCGTCCGAGAACTGGTCGAACCGGAGCTCGGCCATCTGAAGTTGAGGGCCGTGGCAGACCACGCAATGCTGGTCCAGCAGGGCGCGGACATCCGTCGCGAAAGACTCGCCCTGCGCATGAATAGCCGTCAACAAGATGGCCGCGGTAGTGGCTGGCAGTTTAGGTCGCAACATCCCTATCTTATTGCCCAGTTCCGGGAAATAGCGCGTGTTCTCGGGAGCGCAGCTCGGGCATTTCCATCCAAGCTTAAGTCTGTCCGGCGCCTCGCCACGCTCTTCGGCCGCGATGTCACGCCCGGTGGCCCTTGCTGAGCGATGCCCCCTGCGATGCTGACGGTGGTGGTCTCAGTCCGGTGCCCCAATCCTGGATCGGCCCGGACCGTCGCGGGACAGGTAGGGCCGATCACCCCGATTTCAGCAGTTGCGGGAGCATCCTCGGCAGCGTCGGGGAAACTGAGTGGCGTATGGGGACAGGCTCAAGGTCCGCTGAGCGCCGAATTAGGACTTCACCGCGCTGCGGCACGAGCGCTCGTTCATCGACCTCCTCAAACAGATCGGTTTCACCGCCCCCCTCATGGATGTGTGCCGGCGAGTCACACCAGCTCCAATTGCGCGACGATCTGGACACCTTCAAACTGTCAGTGGATACGTGTCGGGCGGCGCTACATGCACGTGATGCATGTGCCGAGGCGAGTTCCGGAATCGCCCCCCGCGGCTGGCCCCGGGCTGAGAGGGAGCCCTCTCAGCTCGACCGCAATCCGCCGTTCGGCGTCACCTCAACGGCCCTGGAATGCCCGCCGAATCAAGGATCAACCTTGGGTGCTCGGGCAATCTGACCGGAGTGGCCGATTTGGGGCCTCCGTCATTTGGCCGAGTCCGGACGAACCTCGAGATCTGGCGATATCGATCCACAGTTCCGCCGTGACGAATCGCGAGAGGTGCTCTGGGTTGGTCGTGGCAATGACCACATCCGGGCGATCCAGGGTTGCAGCCTGCGCGGCGAGGATCACGTCCCCGTCGAGGGCTAGGTCGGGGGCCGTGGGCCGGCCTTGCTGGCGTGCCTCTGCCCAGAAGGCAGCGGCTCGGCGCATCGCAACGGTGTTGATCGGCAGGAACTCGACCTGACCGATGAAAGCATCGAGCCTCACAAGTCCTGCTTTGCGGCGTGCTCTGATCAATTCGCGCCGGACTTCGTAGTCCGCGATTTCCGGGACAACAACATCTGCCCCGGCGCCTATTGCATTCACGACCCATCGCCCGCACGCAGTTGCAGTGATGCCCTGGGATTTGTGATCAGACCGAGCGGACCGCTGTCAAGCAGAATCGTGCGCGTCACCAACTCCGGCCCTTGAGTTCAGTCGGAAAGATCTTCCGCGTAGGTCGGTGATCGCCATTCAGACCTGCCACGAGGCAGTCGATCGTTTCCCGCTGATCCGCGGCATCTTGCGGGTCCGACCACGAGCGGATCAGTGTGCCTACAGCCTCCGCTAGCGCGTTCGCATCCTTGCCCTTGCGTACCACGGCGCCAAGTTCCGCGTTCGTCAGGTAGAGACCGCTCTTGGAACACACGAGCCAGATGGCGTTGTCGGCAGTGACGACAGGTACCCTAGCAGACGCTGCAATGTCTTGCACGGCTCCCATGACGGCCAGATACGAACTCTTGGAATGGCACTTGGGCACCTTTCGATCGCTTCTGTCGCCCCAGTCTTCGAATGGCACCAAACCGAAGGAAGCAACGGCCCGTTTGGCGTGGAGGTCGGGCTTTGCCACATCAAAGCCCAAGTTCTTGAGTGCCTCGACCGCCAGGCCACGCCGAATGCAGGGAGCTTATCGTTCCCCGGAGTTCCCAGTTGCACGGCCGCTCTCTTGGGATCGCCGCCAAGGCGACGGACAGCCAGTGTGAAGTAGGACTCGGCTGTGCCGTGGAGGCGTCTGTGCTTGTACAACCGGCGGGTGGAGCGGCGGAGATTGACGAGGTCCCGTTGCAATGTCATGGAACCTGCCTTTCGTTCTGGGAACCAAGGCAATATGCGGTCGCCGATCTACCGGCCCGCCGGTTCGGCATACGACTCCAGACTGAAATCGGAAAACAGTTCCGCAAGATCTGCGCGAATCCGTTCGCTCCTCGACCAGACCGCGTTGTTGGACAACACGGCCATCAGGAGTCCCTCGAAGGTCTCGTCGTCGGTCCATGCCTGCCCGGTCGCCCTTTCCTTGACCGCCGCTACTCGGCCGAAATCTTCTACTCTGCTACGCCAGCCCTTAAGACCCGAGTCGAGGCGGGACTCGATGTTTCGCCAAGGCCCAAGTGATGTCAATGGCCCAGTTGCCATGTACTCCTGAGCATCGCACCGGTCTTGGGCCTCTTTCAGAACTGAGTGCCAAGATCGTGGGCTTGGGCGCATTGGGCATCAGGTTCGCCACATGATGGGGTCGCCCGTCAAAGGATGAGCGATGCGTTCTTCCGTTTCGCGAAGGGGATTGAATGAGAGAGTGCCCAACCCGCCTAGGGCGAGCGGCGCATGGGGCTGCTGACGTAGCGCACCCTGCCGGGCCGGACCAGAGCCTTGGCCGCCCGCTCGAAGTCGTCGAACGAAGACCCGATCCGCAAGTCTTCGCGCAACTCGGCACGACTCGGCCGGTAGGAGGGGTGGACTACCTCGATCTGTCGCAGTGTGGACTTTGGTCGATTCTTCATTTTCCTTCCGCTGAGTCAATTCTGGCAGGCTTGGCCGGAAGAACGACCCCGCGACCCGCCAAGGCGATCAACAGCTTGTCGAATCTTCTCGTCAAGAGTGTCGATCTTGGCCTCGATCCGGTCCATCCTCGCATCGATGTGGTCCATCTTCGTATCGATGCGGTCCATTCGACGTTCCAGCGAGCTCATCCGACTCTCTAGCGAGACCATTCGCCCGCTAAGCGTGAACGTCATGTACCCGGTGGCAGTCACGAATACGGCAAGAAGACCAACGTAAGAAACCGTCGTCTTCGTCGTCTCCTGCACGGTGGGCCCTCGCTCGCCACCATGATACGGACACGTGCTAGGACCTGCTAGCGCCGATTGGCGCTTCATCCATGCAGGCGAACTTTAAGAACCGCACCCTGTTCACCGGGGACAACCTCGACGTGCTCCGGTGGATGGACTCCGAGTGCGTCGACCTGATCTAGGTTATCGGGGCCAGGCAGCATGTCCGGCTGTCGGAGCCGGTGGCTTGATGGTTCCTCCTACGGCTGAAAGCACTCAATCAGGAACAAGCTGCCGGAAGCCTTCTCTCGCACAAGAGCAGAAAACAGTCCCCCCTGCCGGAAGGGTCAGGCAGGGCGCAACAGGCGGCGATTCGAGGATCCCACCGTCATCTGGGACAGGTCCAGGGTACGTCGCGGTTAGACGGCTGCGTCTCGCTGGCGATCGATCTTGAGGCGTGCCTGCCGGAAACTCCTCCCGGGGCAAGTGCCGCAACTACCCAAAGCTGGCCCCGGCCTGCGGGCGAACCTGCTCTGGCTGCCCAAAAACCCTCGCTTGGCGTCACCACAACGGTCCCGGAGTGCCTGCCAACTGCCGGAATTGGAATCACCGATTGGCCTCGCGGGCCCGTCCTTCGAAGACTTCGCGCGCCTCCCGGAACTGGGAGAGCACATGTTCCTTTTCGCTCTCAGATCGCCATCCGGGATGCTCGCGGGCCTGGCGGGAGATGTCGTCGATCCAGCGGATGAAGTACTCCGCATCCTCTAGGGACCGGATCGGTTCGTCTCCTACGTAGACGAACACTGCCCCGGTTTCCCCGTGCAGGTTTGTGTCATCGACGGGCGGGACCGGCCCGTCGGATAGCGCCCGCAGCGTGTACCAACCGCTGCGTGTGACTTCGATGCGCTTGCGGAGAGCGCCCGATCGGCCTCCTGTGGCGAGCGGGATTCGTTCCAGCACACGGCCGTTCCGGAGCAGTTCCAGGCGATCCACGGGGAAAGCGGAGATCATCTCTGCGTCTACCTCGACGGTCCCTCCATCGCTTGGCAGCCGCACCTCGCCTCCGGCAATCTCACCATTGATGCTCAGCTGCACCAGGGGCCCGTTCGTGAAGAATGTGCGCCCCGTCCGCACCGCCTCGACCCATCCTTCCCACGAGAGCGACTCTCCGAGGTGGGTGTACATTCGGCCCGCACCGAGCGCCGGTGTGCGGTGCAAGTCCGTGATCGAGTCCTCCCCTCCTGAGGCCGTCACCCTGAATCCGCAGTTGAGGGCCCGGTGCCAGACTTTGGTGGTGTTCTTCGCCTGCCGCGCGCTGGTCATCACTTCCAGATAGGTAACCGTCCCGAGCGCAACGTCGACCGGGAATCCGCGTGCCCCGCCGTACCCGACGGTAGATGGCTCATTCGAGTACGGATGGACATAGCCCCCCACGGCGCCCTGGTCACTGGCCATCCGGAATATGTCCGTATTGCTGGGGTAGAGACTCTCGATGGCGGTGCCCTCGTAACCGGTCGTATACGGCGAGATCAGGTGCCTTGTCAGGTTGATGAGGTTGATGTGGCCGTAGAACGGCGGACGGTACTCTTGGCCCCAAGAGAAAATCCGTGTGGGGCTAGACAGGCGCTCGTCGACAGGGCCCGTGAAGTACTGGTGGTCGAAGATGCGATTGTCCTTGTTCGCGATCTTCTCGCCCACCAAGTCCAGGTCCTCGGCCGCGGCCATGAACATCAGATTCTCGGGCGTGTTGCGGAGGTTTCCGCCGTAGTTCATGTGGACGTGGTCCGAGCCGCTGTACCATCCCAGAGCACCAAAGTCGGTGAAACGCTCGAGCGGCAGCCGCACGTGCGTGACCTTGCCGGCCTCGACCGTTGGCGTGGCGTGGCTTGGCGTGCGTTCGAGTCCCTTGGTCGCAACCACGGATACTTCTCCCGGCGGGAGGCTCACGGAGAACTCCCCATTGGTGTGGAAGAAATCCAAGTGCAGGGCCCGGGATGCCACGCGCTGGTAAGCCCCGGGCGGAGCGTAGGCCTTTCCGTCGGACGCGCGCAGCGTGACGCGGGCAGGGGTCGCCTGGCCCGTCTCGCTGTCCAGGACCGACACCCTGAGCGTGCCCCGAGCGCCCCTGTGCACGCGCTGGCGAATGCGGATCCGCCGCTCCTCCCCGCCGAATGTCTTCAGGAGCCGCAGCTCTGACGGCCCATGCTCGTTGGCCACGTACACGATCCATTCGCCGTCGGGCGACCATCGCGGCTCAAAATGGTCCCAGTCTCCGAATGTGAGCTGGTACGGTTCGCCGCCCTTGACGGGAAGGACGTAGAGGTTGGTGAACTGGCTGCCGCGGTGCGAACTGTACAGGATGCGCGTCCCGTCGGGCGACCACTGCGGACGGGTGCGATACAGCGTTTCCTCACGATGGATCTGGGTGGCCGTGGACATCGCGTCCGATCCGACGGGCGCTCGCCAGATGGCCCCCGACCCCAGCGGGATCCCTCGGTTGGAGACAAAGATCATCTCGTTCCCGCTGGGAGACAGCGTCGGCTGGATGTGCAAGTCTTGGCTTCCGAAGTAGAGTCTGGAATTCGGGTAAGCGTTGTCCTTGGTCAGCTGGACGGCGTCGCCCGGAACGCCGTCTTCCATCGGCAGCGAG
>JAJDWM010000692.1 GCA_022825595.1 Bryobacterales bacterium
TCGGCGTAGTCATCGCGGCGTATCAAGACGCGGCAGAAGCGGGGGACGGCAACGCGCAGATGGCCTTGGGCATGATGCACGAATGGGGGTTCTTCGGAGCGCAGAAGAACGATGCGGTCTCGGCGAAGTGGTATCGCGCGGCGGCCGGACAGGGGCACGCGTTCGCTCAGTTTAGATTGGGTGTCAGATACGCCAATGGGACGGGAGTACCGGAGGACTATGCCGAAGCTGCGCTGTGGTACCGCAGAGCCGCCGAGAACGGGGTCCCTGGCGCACAGGCTGCTTTGGGCACCCTGTATCGGAGCGGCAAGGGTGTCGTGAAGGACGACCAGGAAGCCGTGGCGTGGTATCGCAAGGCGGCCGAGCAGGGACACGCTGAATCCCAGGCCCTACTGGGTCTGATGTACGGTCAAGGCACGGGAGTGCCAAAGGACTACGTCCGCGCGTACGCGTGGCTGAACCTTAGCGCGGCGGCGGGATTCGAACGGGCTGGCACGGCTCGCGACCAGGCCGCCGCGATAATGACTCGAGAACAGGTTGCTGAAGCTCAGAGATTGAGTCGAGAGCTGAGCTCTCGAGTCCCCGATGCTGAAGAGTGAAGTTGCGCTGGCGCGGGCGAACAGGGCGCAGTGAGGGAACCTGCAGGACTGTCAGGAATTCCGTGTCAGGGCCGTTTCGTGCCGGACCTGATTGGTCCTGCCAACCTGGCGGACGAATCACCGTTGCCGCAGCTTGCCACCACCAGCCGAACGGGGCCGCGTGACGACGATGTCGATGTCGGGACCGAGCGCTGTCAGGAGGCGCAGCAGGCGCTCCAGTGAGTACCCGCGGAAACCGCCCCTCAGCAGCCGGGAGACATCGGGCTGGGAGAGCCCGAGCAACCGAGCGGCCTGGGTCTGGGCGAGGCCACGCTGGCGGATGATCGCGTCGATCCGGGAAACGAGGCCGGCCTTCAGGAGATGGGCGTCGGCATCCGGCAGACGGAGATCAGCGAAGACGTTGCCGCTACCGCGCTCGACGTCGGTGTCACTGGTGTCCATGGCATCATCGGTCATCAAGCGTCTTGTCCCGCGTGTCCGAACGTTCTCACCGATTGGACTTGGCCGGAGAGCTACCCATGCGACGCATCGGACGCTGCCGGATCCCGGTCCCGCTCACCGTTGTAAACCACCTCTCCAACTGAACGCCGCTTTCCTTCAGTTCCATGATCTGAGTCGCGAGCTGTTCCGCCGATTCGGGCACGAAGCGCAGATACAGAACGCCTGCCGGCGGCGCAAGAAGCCGGCCAAACAAGAGGTCGCCATAGTCTCGGTCAAACGTGACGATGACCCGCCCCTGCCTCCTGGCCAGCCGCAAGACCTCTTCGTCGGCTGCGCCCGGTGAAGCCTGAGCCACGGCGAGAACGTCTTCGCCGCAACTTCGCAAGGCGGCACCCGTCCCGAGCGGGATGTTCTCGTCCGGGAGCCACTTCATGGACCGGCTAATCGCCGATGGAGTAGACCTGTTCGTCCCGCGCACACTCCGCAGCGAAAGCGAACAAGGCGCAAAGTGCCTCGGGGGACAGCTGGGGATAGTTCTCTAGAATCTCGGCCAGGGACCAGCCGTTGGCCAGCAGGTCGAGGAGGAAGTCAACCGACCACCGGGTGCCCCGAACCACCGGTTTGCCCGCGAGAACCGCAGGGTCGCTGTGTATGTGATCATGCCAGTTCATGTAGTCGCGTCCGAGCGGCGGCATTGGGCAACGAACCAAGGCCGCAATGCAGCGTCCCTTCCGAGTGCGCCCCGCGTCGCTGCCGTAGCCTGCGCCGGCCGCACCGGCCGAGCATGGCAGACCGCGTGCCGATGACGGTTTCCCCGGCGCGGAACCGCTGGTCGGCGAGGCGTTGTGCAAGGCCGTACCGAGTTTAGTGCCCCTCCCGCAAGCTCTCGTCGAAATGCGCCTCGACCTCCTCCATTACCCGACGCTTGAGCACGCCGGGCTCCGCCCCCTCCTCGGCGTAGCGCTCGACGAGCAACTCGATATCGCGCTCACCGAAGGACAGGCTGATGCGGGGCCGTTGAATCTTCGCGTAGGGGAGACCGACCAGCTTGCGGACGTAGTCGGAGTAGCTGAGGTTCTCGGCCGCCGCCGCGAGCCGGATCCTGCGCATCAGCGACTGCTGGAACTCGAAGTGGACCTGGACCTTCCGGAGCGCCCGTCGCTCCGCCTGGAAGCGCTCGGCGGACGGCGCCTGCGACCCGCGCCGCCTGGGCCGTCCCCTCCTCATCGCCCCTGGCTGTCCCCCGGCCACATCGACTCGATGACGTCCGGCGGGACGTTGACGTCCAGGGAGACATCCGTGTCGCCGTCCGCCCACACCTCGACGGTCAGTCCGAAGCGGCCGGTCGGGTCCTCGCACTCGTGGGAGCGGAGTTCCTCGGCGTCGTCGTCCCGGTAGCGGGAGAGATCCTCGCCGCGGCAGTCCCGGTCGTGGAAGTAGCCCTCGGTCCACTTCTTGACCTGGGAGTAGCGCCCCGCGAGCCAGCCCTCGTACTCGGGCAGGGCGGACACCACTTCAAGGTCCGCGAACCCGTCTTCCCACAGCCCCGCGAACGCCGCCTCGTCGAAGAGTTTCAGCACGTCCTTCCGCGGCACGTCCCGGGACAGCGTCAGCTCCGAGACGTCGCGCGCCGCGTAGGCAAGGTAGATCCGGCCGCCTTCCACGCCGTCGAGGGTCAGCTCCGGATGCAGCCCGTCCTCGAACTCGTAGGCGGCGACCTTCGACACCTCGAAGGTGTGTCCCTGCACGCTCGGCGGCAGGGCGAGGCGGTGCTTGAACGTCAGCAGGTCTCCGGCGCCGAGGTCGCCCGCGCCTTCGAGGCGGCGCGCCTCGGGACCGGAACCGCTGCGCCGGAAGAGCTTGCGGAGCACCGTCAACCGGCCTGACGGGCCTTCAGCCGCGCGAGCACGTCGTTCGCGCCGCTGCTGCCGGACGCGCCGATGCCCTTCGCGCGCAGCTTCGCGTCGATGTCGTCCCCGGCC
>JAJDWM010000064.1 GCA_022825595.1 Bryobacterales bacterium
CTCGCGGCGCACGCGCGCATCTGAATACCCCTCTCGGAGGATGTTTAGGGACGCGTCCCCGATCATGTCCACATTGATCAGCATCCGGATCCGCGCTGCCGTTCCGTCGGCCTTCCAAGCACGGGCAAGCCTTCGGCTGCCATATGTGTGATCCCCGTCGCGCCACTCCAGGACACTCTCCTCACCGTCGAAGAAAACGATCCAAACGGGCAAACGGATGGCCGAGTGCCTGGCAATCCGTTCCGCCAGCACCATCAGCAGGGCGGCTGACGAACCGCCGTCGTTCGCGCCGACGAAGCCGGGCAGAGCCTTCGTGTCGTAGTGGCCCGACAGGACGATCACCCCTTCGGCCCCAAGAGGCCCAAACTTCGCAACGATGTTGCGCATCGGAATGTCGCCTAGGGGCGTCGAGGCCGTGAACTCGTCAACGCTCACATCGCAAGGCAGGGCCCTCACGGATCTCGCGATCAGGTCCGCCTGCATTCGCAGTGCTGTGGACCCGGCCGGGCGCTCACCAAACGCGACGAACCGGCGCGTCCAATCAAGCGCCCTCTGCCCCGACCGCAGATATTCTTGCGGTGGCCGCTCGAGGCTAGTTTGCTGACCGTCACCGGACGCCCAACCACCGATGCTTGCAAGAATCAGAGCCAGGCAGGTGAGCCGTCGGAGCCAATGCACGCCGACTACCGCACACCCCGGCAGGCACCGGCTCGGCGGAATGCGGGCGGGGCTCATCCGGAAGCCCACCAACCCATCGAGAACCTCTCCATGCCAAGCTGCAAGACTGTATCGTGCTGCCCCGCCCCCGTGGGACTCATTCTGTGCGGAACCGACTGACCGATGGCCCTGCGGCGCCTCGAGCCGCAGGGCGGGAACAATCCGGATTGCATGTGTTTTCCTGCGACCGCTGAACCCGTCAAATGAGCTAATATACGGCTGGGCATGCTGGGTCTTCCTCGAGATCAGTCAATGCGACGGCCATCGCAGAGGGCCGCCAAGAACGGGCTGGGTCAGCGGCTCCGAGATCAGCGGCAAGAGTCGAACACGACGATTGCCGAGGTTGCGGACCAGACCAAGATTCACGAACAGATGCTCCGAGCCCTCGAGAATGAAGATACCAGCCCGTTCCCGAGCGCGTTCTTCGCACGGAGCTTTCTGCGCCAGTACGCTGCGGCGATAGGTTTCTCGCCCGGCGAGACCGCCGAGCTTGAGAACGAGATGAAGGCTGTGTTCGGGGCTCCGCAAGCGTGGCGCGGCCTCGAGCAGCCAAGCGGGCACGAACGCCCGCAAGGGGCCGCAAGACTGGCAGTCGGGAAGCTACGACGCCGCGGGTCGGCATTTCGCAAGAGAAACGGACAATTGTTGGCAGCACTGGGCCTGACAGTCGCGGGCTCGGTCGGCTGGTGGCTGATGAGCGAGAACCACCGCGAGGAAGAATCGGTTGCACCGCCGGAGGTCGCCGTTGCGTCGCAAGCGACGGCGCAGGTGGCTGGTGACGCGCCCGCACTGCACGCCGAGGCTGTCACTACGCTTCCGGAAGAGCCGGGAGGGCTAGCGTCCGAGTCGACGGCGCCCCAGGCCCCCGTCGTGACGCCAAACTGGGGATCTGGTCGGCTCGCACGGGTTCTTGTCGGCGCAGCCGCCCCGGTGTGGGTTCGCTGGAAGGTCGATTCCGCATCGCCCAGATCGACGATGGTCCAACCCGGCAGCCCAATCCGTTTCCACGTGGCCGACGCAGCGTACCTCACGACTGGCAACGTGGGAAACACGAACATCGAGATTGACGGTGTGCGCCAAGAACTCGAGGAGACCGGCTCCGTGCGCCACTACCGAATCACCGGCCAAGGAATCATTGGCATTCCTCCGAATAGCTTTTGACGGCCCTGCTCCCGAGTCGTGGCTAGGCGAGTGGCCCCTTAGCGCCCCGCCGCAGGGGCTCTCGCCGCGGGCAGAGGGCGGAGGTCCGCCAGGATACGCAGTACAATCGGCCTAGGCTAGGGCCGTCGCATGCCCGGTCTGCCCCCGCAATGCATTCCACCCGAAGAAACTTCGCCACGCGCCTGATTGCCGGAACCGGACTCGCCGCTTCCCCAGCTTTCCCAGCTTCGCCAGCGGACGGCGATCCGCTGGTCCGCAACGTGGAAGTCATCCCGGTCGGCATTCCCTTCCGGTCAACCTTCCGGATCGGTGTGGGAACTGTAGCCGGGGAGGGCGATCTCGGGCGATACGTCCTGGTACGGGCCGAAACCGGGGACGGGAACGTGGGCTGGGGTATGACCAACACCATCCCGGCGTGGTCATACGAGACGGTCGAGTCCGTGGTCGGGACGCTCCGAAATCACCTCGCGCCTCTTGCGATCGGCAACAGCCCGTTTGCGTGGAATGCCGTCAAGCGCCGCATGGACCAGACAGTGCGCCCTGCGGTCAGCAATGGGGCGCCATTCGCCAAGAGCGCCCTAGAGATGGCGCTCATGGATCTGGCCGGCCAAGTCGCCGGAGTCCCGCTGCACCGATTGCTCGGCGGTAAACTGCGGGACACCGTAGAGCTCTGTTACGCCGTCAGCATCGATTCGCCCGAGGCCATGGCGGAAGAGGTGCGCCGTTGGCCAAGCTGCCGGTGCTTCAAGGTAAAGGTCAGCGGCGACGCGAAGCTTGATACACAACGGCTAGAGTCGATCCTGAAGGCGAGGCCTGACATCGACGTTTGGCTGGATGCAAATCAGTCCTACCAACCGATCCACTTGGAGCGCTTCCTATCCGCGATCCGGGATCTGCCCGGGATCCGGTGCTTCGAGCAACCCGTTCGCAGCGAGGACTGGATGGGCCTGCGGCGTGCGAAGGAGCGGAGCCCTTACCCTATAGCCATCGACGAAGGCTGCTTCTCATCCTTCGACGTGGCCAGGGTCGCGGAGATGCGGGCTGCGGACCTCGTCGTGCTGAAGGTGTCCAAGAGCGGAGGAGTGACCAACTGCGCGAAGAGCGCGGTTGTGTCGGAGGCTCACGGCCTTGGCCTGCTGGGCAGCGGGCTCACCGATGCGGGAATCAGCCTGATCGCGTCAATCCACCTGTACTCGACCCTAGACCTGCTCCTCCCTCCCGAGCTGAACGGGCCACAATTCCTCGGCGATCTGTTCGCGGACGGGATCGAGATAGACGGAGTGAGCGTCAAGGTTCCGGACGGCCCCGGCTTGGGGATTAGCATCCCCGAAGAACGCGTCCGCGAGTCCGTGCTCGCGACTGCCTAATCCGGCTAGCTGGCCCATCTGCTGCCGTCAAATGGTTGCGGGCCAAGGTCGGGCCGTCGCTGACATGCACCATCACGCAGTCGACGCGGCCATCGACCGTCGCGCGGCTGTTGCACTCCCGGATTCCGACAGGTTCGGCGTGCTGATTCTGCGCATCCAACATCCAGTTGTGCCACACCTGGTTGTCCAAGGCCATCAGGCCATTGAGGCGCAGTCCTGCAGATTCGGATTGCGCGACCGAGCGCTGGGCACTCCTCACCGTCAAGCTCCCCGCCAGCAATGTCCATCTCGTAATATCCGCGCGCACCGGCGCCAACTCTCTTTCTCTACGCGGATGGCGTCAGCGCCGTCGCTACTCTGGCAGGTCTGTGTCTTTCGTCTCGGGGCCCGCTGCGATGACCGCAGCACCCAGAAGGAAGAGGAGGCTGAGCAGGGATGCGGAACCCCGGAGCGTCATGCCGCCGTGCCTCTGCAGCCAGCCAGACAGGAAGAGAACGGGCGCGGCGACGATCCGGGCGAAATTAAAGCAGAGTCCGGCCCCCGTGCTCCGCACCCTCGTTGGAAACAGTTCCGGGAAGTAGACCGCGTATCCGGCGTGCATCCCGAGCGTGAAGAACCCAAACACCGGCAGCGCGATCAGCACCGCAATTGGCGCGGAGACCCACTGGAACAGTGCGAGTGCCGTCGCGAGGCCGACCAGATGATACAGGACGAATGCCCGGCGGCGACCGATGCCCTCCGCAAACGCGCCGAACGCCAGCAGGCCGGCGCCCCCTCCGGTAGATGCAAGCAGCATGCCCAGCATCTCCCACCGCTTCAGGCGGGCGAAGAGATCGCCCGACGCGGCTCCGCCGACCGATCCAGCAGGTGCTTGGACGGCGATTTGCTTCTCCATCTCGGCCCTGAGCAGATCCTTGCCGTAGATGTGAACGCCCCAGAACGTCGCGAGCCCGATGGCGGCGAGCGAGATTCCCACGAGCGTCCGTCGCCGCAAGGCCGGTCGGAACAGTTCGAGCGCCCGCCCTGCCCGCTCCTTCCCGGACAGCCGGGACCTGCTCCACGCCTCAGTCTCGACCCGGAGCTTCCAGCGGATCACCAAGATCAGCAGCGCCGGGAGCGCACCCGCCGCGAAGCCAACACGCCAACTGGCCACCGTTCCCAATCCGGCGAAGTGGATCTCGAACTCCCGCCCGGCCACGATGTAGGCACCGACGGCCACAGCGAGCCACGTGCCGAACACGCTGGAAGCGTGGAAGATCGCCAGCGACCAAGCGCGGGCTCTCTTCGGGAACACTTCCGCCACCAGCGAGGCCGCGACCGCCCATTCTCCCCCGACTCCCATCGCGACCAAGAACCGGAAGCTCACCAAGTGCCACCATTCGGTCGAGAAGGCCGAGACGAAGGTGAACGCCGAATAAGTCGCAATCGTCAGGATCAGCGCCTTGACCCGCCCAATTCGATCGCCCAAGATCCCGAACGCCACGCCGCCGGCCGCCCCGCCCAAGAGGAACGCTCCGAAGGCGATGTTGTTGAAGTAGGCCAGCCTTCCTGCCCGCTCAGAGGAGTCGAGACCATCCATTCCAGGCAGGAGGTCGGGCATGGCCTCGTTCATGCTCGATACGTAGACTTGGCCTTCGAACGTATCGAAGATCCATCCGAGCGAGGCGATCACCAGCACTGTCCATTGGTGCCGGGTAATCCCGTGATACCAAGGTTGGCTGCTGTGCCCTTCAGCGCGCATGGGTCCCACCGCCCCATACTTTACTAGCCAAGATGCAAGCCACCGGGAAATCCGTATCGATTCGGCGTGCCGCCGAAATCCGCCGGCTCAATGCACTCAGTCAGACGCAGCTCATTGAGCGCGCCCGGCCGCAGCTGCGCGCCGTCGCTGACATTGATGAGCTTCACTTGCACTTCGCCGAGTCCATCGCCGCAGTGGTACGCCGTGGCGCCGAGGCCGGTCGTCACCTAGCCCTGATTCTCCCTTGGGGACCCGTAGGACAGTACGGTGTTCTCGGTGAAATCCTCTCTCAAGAGGGCCTCTCGCTAGGGGATTCCACTTTGTTCTTCATGGATGAGTATGCCGACTCCTCAGGTGCAGCCGTTCCGCCCAGCCACCCGCTCAGTTTTCGCGGCGCGGCCATGGACTGGCTCGGCTCGCTCGAACCACGGCTGCGCCCCCAGCTAGGGAACGTGCTGTTCCCGGACGGCACGAACTTGGAAGAGATCGACCGGCGCATGGCACAAGTTGGAGGAGTCGACACGTGCTTCGGCGGCGTCGGAATCCACGGCCACATCGCTTTCAACGAGCCAGAGCCCGGCGTCTCGGAGTCCGTGACCCGCCGCGTGGCGCTGAACGAGGTCACGCGCACGATCAACGCGATCCGGGCCGGCGTTGGCGGAGACCTGGAGAACTTCCCGCACGAGGCTTGGACACTTGGAATGAGGCAGTGCCTGTCGGCGCGGCGGGTCCGGCTGTACTGCAGGAGCGACTTGGGCCTCGACTGGGCCAAGACCGTCCTGCGACTGGCTGCTCTCGGTTCGCCCGGTGACGACTATCCGGTCACTTGGGCACGGCAGCACCCTGACTACAAGGTCACGACCACCCGCGAGAACCTCGACGCCCCCGCCGTGCCGCTGCCATAGGCGAGCAGGTTCAATCGCGGCGCACGAACGCCTTGCCTACGAGAGGATTTGGTCCACGGGCCGTCCGTGGTCGGTGATCGGCACGGGGCGGCTGTTGGCGTAGAGATTCTTCGCCGGGTCGATACCCATCGCAGCGAATATCGTGGCGAAGTAGTCCGGCACGCTGGTCTGCCGGTCGACGATCTTGTCGCCGACCTCGTCGGTAGTTCCGACCGCCACCCCACCCCGCACGGCACCGCCGGCGAAGAGCGTGCTGAAGGCATGGGCCTGATGGCCCCGGCCTCCGTAGGCGTCGAATTCGGCGGGCCGGCCAAACTCGGTGGAGACGACGATCAGGGTGCGGTCGAAGAGGCCGTGCTGCCGGAGATCGTCCAGAAGGGTCGACAGCGCCCGGTCCAGGTCTTGGATCAGCAGGTGCTGCTTCAGGATACCGTCCTGGTGCACGTCCCAACCTGTCCCATTGAGGAAGTTGAGGTTGAACGAGACCTCGACGAAGCGCACCCCGGCCTGGACGAGGCGCCTAGCCAGCAGGCAGCGCTGGCCGAACTCGCTGCCGTACGATTCCCGGAGACTCGACCGCTCCCGGTTCAGACGAAACACGTCCATGAACCGCTTCCCGGCCATGCGGAAGCCCTGCTCGCTCACCTCTGCCTTTGTCCGGACAAGAGCGTCGTCATCGTTCCGGGCCAGATAGTCGGCGCGCAGCCGTCCGAGGAGGAGTTCCCTCCTTTTTTGCCGCTCGCTGCTGACGTCAGGTGCCGGGCTAAGGCCGGTGGGGCCGGTCTCGATCTGGGTCAGGTAGACGTATCCGCAGCGCGCCCCGAGGAAACCGGGATCGCGCATGATGTTGGGGTAGCCCATCACGACGTACGCGGGGACGTCATCGGACTTGCTCCCGAGCTCGTGCGACACGAGCGACCCGACCGACGGGTAGATGATAGTTCCACTCGGCTTGCGGCCGGTGTGCATGAGGTTCGATGCCGCGCCGTGCTGGCTGTTCAAGTCATGGCTGACTGTGCGCAGTAGCGCGCAGCGGTCCATGCGGGATGCAAGGCCCGGCAGGTGCTCACAGACCTGAATGTCCCGGGCAGCAGTCGGGATGGCGTCATAGTACGAGCCGGGCGTGTTCTTGCCGTCGCCTCTCCTCTTGGGATCGAAGGTGTCGATATGGCCGGCACCGCCGCCGAGCCATACATAGATGCACGCATCGGCCCTGCCCTGCACAGGTTCGAGGGTCTCGCGGGGCTCGGAAACGGCAAGCTGGGAACCGGCCAAACCGAACAGGCCCCCCCTGCAGACATCGCGCCTTGTCGGTTGCATTGTGTATTCCTCCGGCTACGGAATGATGGAGAACTCCGGCGTGTTGACCAGCGCCCAGACCATGTCCTCGAATCGTTCGCGAAACTCGGTCGTGAGGAGGGCTGTCGGGGGGTCCCCCATCCGGACCTTCCGCTCCTCGTCCATGCGAATGCGGCTGCTCTCGGGATCGAAGTGATTCCCCCACGAAACCCTGCGATCAGTCTTGCTGTCCGTGCCGGAATCGAGGTGGTCGCCTTCGGGGGCCACCACGCGCTCATCGAAGTGCGGGCGGAGGAGGTCGATCATGGCCTCCCTCTCCGCCGGACCCGGCAGGCGTGTCAGACATCTTAGGAACACCTCGTCCACCATCGCTTCGAGCGGACGGTCCTGAAGCGCGAGGCGGGTGAAGAAGCTGTCGTCGGACAGCCTGGTGACCCGGACCCCCGTAGAGCCGTTCGCCAGGGCGAGCGACTGCATGGGGGAGGGTGAATCGTCCCTTGCGGACGCCGGGCTCTGGCGCGACTGCCGCCAACCGTACGCCGACAGCATGTCACGATCGCCTGGGCGCGCGGCAGCGCTAGGCTCGGGCGGTCGCGCTCGTTGGACAGGGCCGTCATCTCCCATGCCCTCCGAGGAGTGCCCATGTTGAGGAACTGCCGCAAGGGACGGTTCCCGAGCGGATTCAGGTTGAGCTCCTCCGAGTCGAGCCCTTTTCCTGCCACGGCATGCAGCGAGTCCACCAACTGCTCCGCCGACATCTGCCGCCGCATGGGACCGGCGAACAGACTTGCCTCTTGGCTTGAAGCCGCCGGGGCGACGGTGACAGGACGCCGCTGGTATGAGTGCGAGCGGAGGATCGTGCCGCTGAGGCACTTGAGGTCATAGCCGCACAGGACGAACTCCCGCGCGAGGTAGTCCAGCAGGTCCGGATTGGAAGGCTCGGCATCCGCCCAGTCGTCGAGCGGTTCGACGATGCCACGGCCCATGAACCGGGCCCAGACACGGTTCGCGACCACCCGTGCGAAGCGCTGGTTGGCCGGATGGACCATCATCGAGGCCAGCAGGTGACGGGCCTCGACGGAGGTGTTACGTGGCGTGTCGGCAACGGCTTCGGAGACGCCGATCCCTCCAAACGGCCAGTGCGGGTCAATTGATGCCCCGGGCTTCAACGTGATCTCAACGTAAGGCTGCCGACCGCCCTCGCGCACCGGCACGGTGCTCGATTCGGGAAGGACCAGTGCATCGCCGTCGAGCATGGCGGCCATGCCGAACAGATCTTTCTGGCGGAACGGATGGAAGGGGGCGTCGTGGCAGCGTGCGCAGGACAGCTTGTTCGCTAGGAACGCTTGGGAGAGGATGTCGGCCTTGGCCGCCATCGGGGCATCATTCAGGCTGGCCATGCCGAATCCGGACGGGGCTCCCTTGTACAAGCTTCCTTCCATCTCGATTAGCTCGACGACGACCCGGTCGAACGGATAGCCGTCCGCGAAGGCTTGGTGAAGGTACCAGCGGAAGGGCCCCGTGTTGTTTAGATCAGGCTTGAGGATCCCGGGGTTCTCCGCTAGGACATCCTGCCAGTACGGGACCCAAGAGTCGGCCCAGTCGGGGCTGTCCAGAAAGCGTTCGATCGCAAGGGTCCGCCGCGTCTCATCGGGCTGGGCCAGATACCACCGCACGAGCTCAGCGGACGGCACGACCCCTGTCGTGTCAAGCGCGAGCCGCCGCAGGAATTCCAGGTCGGCTACAAGCGGGTTGGGCTTCAGCGATGCCTTTGCCAAGCCAGCGTTGACGAAGCGATCTACGTCATTCCGGACCCAATCTCCGTTGCCGCCCTTCGGCACACGCGGACCGGGTCTCGACTGCATCCAGGCTCGGATCCTCCGATGGCGTTCTGCCCAGGCCTCCTCCACTGCGTCATCAGAAGCCCTCCTGCGGGCTACGTCGTCGCGATAGTGCCGCAGAGCGGACGACGCCGCGAATTCCTGCCAGTCGGCATCTGTCAGCAGAGGCGCATCGGCTCCGCCGATCACCCGGTCGATCTCTCCCGGGCGCGCCATGCTGACCGACAGTTCCCCTGGGAATGGGGCGAGGCCCGTGCCGCCGACCACAGCGATCAGTCGGAAGCGATGCTCGCCCGCGTCAAGATAGACGGTCCCAACAACATCCTGGTGGGCCGGAGGAGCGGCCCGAATGACGCCGTCGGACTCTGAGTCCTCGGGCAGCGCATCGTGCGACGCGGTGTTCTTTGTCTGGGCCTGGGTTTGAAGCAGCGGCCTGCCGTCCAAGAGGAATACGGCAAGCCCTTTTGATCGAAGCCGGAACCGGTATTCGCCACGGCCCAAGGTTTTCACCATGGTCGCTTCGAGCGAGAACGGAGTGGAGCGGTCTAAAGCGAGAGCGTTTCGGCTGAACTTGGCCGGAATGCGTACGAAAGCGAACCCGCGTTCCAAGTAAACGGTTGTCGGATCGCCTTGCGGGTCAAGCCACGATTCCTCAGCGAGGTCTTCGAACACCCTCACCGTCACGGGAAGGTCGGTCGCGCCAACCGTCGCTGCCAGAGCCATCCCGAGCAAGAGCACCAAGACCACGTGCAATGCGGGACGCCCTTCCGTCGAGATACCCTCTATTCGTGATCCTTTTCCCTCGCCTGCGCCTAGCACCATGCCATTATATGACGAGATGCCAAGACTGAGTGCCATTTTTGGCTTTCTCCGGCGAGGAATCGCTTGCAGTTTGGGGCATTCCTGAGAGCGATCGCGAGTTGTCGACGCAGAGTCGGAGTGGTCGCCGCCGAGCCCGTCCAATCACATGAGGTGGAGTGCGGTCCGGTCCACTTTCGTAGAGTCCCTGGCCGTGGGAGGGTCGGCGTAGCCCATCCAGCGGCTGATCGTGACAATGTCCACGCCTGCGTGCAGGAAGCGAGACGCCGCGCTACGCCTCAGCTTGTGGGGATGGGCGCACTTGGGGCCCAGGGTCGGCACGGAGTGTGCGGCGGTGCGCAAGGACTTGCCCACGATGTAACTCGCTGCGAGTCGGGTCGGAGGATGTTCGTGGCGGTTGCGGACCAGCGGCTGGCGATCCGCATGATCAACCCCGCTGGTTCGCGGCAGGTCAACCGGGGCCATTCAGTTTCCTGCCATAGTGGCCGCAACTGCACCGGAAGCAAATCTGAGACCCAAGCAGCCTCGGCCATTGAGCTACGGCTGTAGTGCCAACGGGCCGCCAGCCCCGCCCTCAATCACAACGAATTGTAGATTGAGTCTTGGATGTGCCCATACGTAGCGTTGGGTCAAGAGCTTCAGCTCGGTGTCCGGCATTGCTCGGAGCGTGTCGATGGCAGGGCACAACTGCACCTCGATGCCCCCTGCAAGCCTTGTTCCTTCCCTGAACGGACGGCCGATCTCGGGCAATTCCTCGTCCGCACCCAACCGCAACGACCAGCCGGGCTGAGCCAGCACCCAGCAACATCCGCAGCAGCAAGCTCTGCTCTTGAGAGACCACCATGCCCGCATCCGTCCACAAGCGTTCCTCGGTCTGAAGGCACAGCTCCCAGCACACCGCTTCTGCCTCCGAACGGCTGCCTAGCATGAAGCTTCACTGATCTCAAGCCATGCTGTGATCTACGCCATGCTTCGAATGTTCTCGACAGGTATCTCCACATTCAGGATGGGAACCGGGAGGCCGGATCCTGCGCCGGCACCGGATGCCGCACTGGCCCGGGCAGGCAGGCCGTGCCTCGACCGGGCAGAGGGCTAGTGCGCCACTCCCCTCTGCTGGGTCTCAGCCCATTGGATTCTCCTTGCCAGGGCTTGCCCTACCGAGAACGAATCCCCTCACCGACCGCATCCGCAGGCCAGTGCGGGCAGCGTGCAGCGCCCGCGACCGGTGAATGGACTCTCGAGCGCCGATCGTCTAGAATTAACTGGAGCGATGCTGATCCCAGCGCCGTTCGTAACGTTCCTAGCCAAGGAGATCACGAAGCGCCTCGCAGCGCGTTCGTGCTCCATCCGCCACAGAGACCAAGTCGCACTGCACTTCGAGGAACTGGTCTTGGACGAACTCAGCCTGGAAGACGAGATCAACGCGGAGGCGCGGGCCCTGCTGTCCCAGTACAGCGAGTACATGCGCCACCAAGACGTCTCGTACCAAGACATGTTCAATCGGGTCAAGCGAAAGATCCTAGCCGAGCGCAACGTGATTTCCGCGGCCGGAGGTCGAGGGTCGCGTGAGGCAAAGCTCTCGAGGGACAAGATCTTGGAGATCTCCCACAAGATGGCCTCTCGACTACCGCGAATTCCGGGGACTAGGCTCAACCGCGGCTGGAACGACACGAGGCTCGAAATCCAGCGCCACCTGACCGACATCTTGATGCTGGAAGCCCGCAGCGATCGCCTGGCCAAAGAGAAGATCACGTCTCAGAAGCGCGAGATCCCCGAGGGCAGCGAGGAATGGCAGGCGCTGCACCGCACGTACTACGAGGACGAGCTCAAGAAGTACGGAGTCCACCTGCAGCGAGAGATTCGGGAGCCGGCAAACTAGCCAACGGACCGGACGGCAACCGGTTCGCTGGCTCTGACGGCTCGCACCGAGACCAACTCCACCCATGCCCCGCCCCCTGCTCGTGATGAAGTTCGGCGGCACGAGCGTCGGCTCTGCCAGCGCCATCCGGGGAGCGGCGGACTTGGTCGCGCGTCGCGCGGATACCCATCGGCTCGCCGTGGTCGTCTCGGCAATGTCCCGGGTCACCGACCTGATCCTGTCCACCCTTGAAGCGGCCGAACGCGGCGATGCCGCCCTAGTCGACGAAGGCATTGGGCGACTGCGAAGCACGCACGAAGCGGCATGTCGAGCCCTTGTGCCGCCCGGTCGGGCGTCGAGGGTGCTGGACCAAATCGAAGGCATCCTGGACCGACTCGCCCGCGTCGCGCGCGGTATGCTCCTGCTGCGGGAGCGTCCGCCTCGAGCCGTGGACGACGCCGCACCGACCGGGGAGCGGCTATCGGCCCTTCTGCTGGCCGAGACCCTCCGGGAGTCCGGCATTCCCGCCGCGAACGTGGCAGGATCAGCCCTGATCGTCACAGACGCGACGGTAGGCGGTGCCAAGCCCTTCCTGGAGGAGACAGCGGAGAACTGCGGCGCCGTGCTAGGACCGCTGCTCGCCGAAGGGTCCGTGCCTGTGATCACCGGATACGGTGCCGCGGCCCGCGATGGAACGCCGACAACGCTTGGACGCGGCGGGTCGGACTTCTCAGCGGCAATAATCGCCGCTTCGCTGCAGGCCGACGAGCTCTGGATCTGGACGGATGTGGATGGGATCCTAAGCTGCGACCCTAGGATCGCCCCTGAGGCGCGCCTGCTCCGCGAGGTCACCTACAACGAGGCTGCCGAACTCGCCTACAACGGCGCCAAGGTCTTGCACCCGCGAACCTTGGCACCTTTGGCCGACCGTCGCATTCCAGTGCGCATCCGCAACAGCTTTCGGCCCGCCGGGCCCGGAACCCGCATCACGGGCCGCCACACGGAAAGACCCGGAGTGCGCGCCATCACGTCGCTGTCACAGGTCGCGCTGGTCTCGATCGAGGCAACCGGCCTGTCGCTGTACGGAGCTCAGCTCATGGCCCGCGCCCTGGCCGTCGCTGCTCGGGCGCAGGTCGAGGTGCTTCTCATGACCCGCTCCAGCTTTCGCCAGAACTTCTGCATGCTGGTGCGGAGCGGCGACGTGGAGCCTGTGGTGGAGGGCCTGCGCGAGGACCTGGCGATCGAACTCGCCCACGGGTACATGCTGCCGATCGCAGTCGACCACAGCGTGGGACTGTTGGCGGCCGTCGGCGAAGGAATGCGCGGAACGCCAGGACTCGCCGGCCGCCTTTTTACGGCCCTCTCGGAGCGCAACGTTAACATCATCGCGATCGCCCAAGGCTCCAGCGAGCTGACGATCGCCATCGTGGTGAACGCCACCGACTTGCGCACGTCCGTGTCCGCGATTCACAGCGAGTGCGGGCTGGGCCGGCCAGCCAGTACTCCAGCGGCGCACTGACCGCCGGTCAGGAGGCATCGGGCTACATTACGGACCATCGGCCTGAATTGGCCGGAGTTCGGCGTTTCTTCTGGCCCCCCGGCTGGAGCGCCCTCTCCGGGAGAACCGCGCTGCCCGAGCGGTCCGCTGGGGCACAATGGAGGCAGGACCCTCGGCCACCTTTGCGATTCGAGATTCAAGTGGCTCAGCGCTATCTACGCGCGAAGCGCAAGGAGCGCTTCTTCTCGATCGTAACGGTTCTCTCAGTGGGCGGGGTGTGCGCGGGGGTGGCGGCGCTGGTCATCGCAATGGCGATCAGCAACGGCTTCCAAGAGAGCCTGCGGGACCACCTGATCGGTGCCAGCTCGCACATCAACCTCCTCGAGGCCCAGCCGGAATTCGGCATCGCGCAATACGAAGAGCTGGCCGCGAGAACCTCCGCGATCGAGCACGTGACCGCGGTGGCACCGGCGCTCTATGGCGAGATGATGATCACGACCCCCCTTCGGGGAAAGGGCTGCTTTCTCAAGGGAGTCGACCCAGCGGCCGAGAGCCTCGTCTCCGGCCTGCTGTCCAAGGTAGTGGACGGATCCGCGGACGGCCTCACCCGATCGCAGGGAGAACTGCCCGGCATCATCCTGGGCCGGAGGCTGGCTGATGGCTTGGGGGCCCGCGTGTCGACGATCGTGACCGTGATGAACCCGCAGGGCGAGATGACTCCCCTAGGCAAGATCCCCGCCTTCAAGAGGTTTCAGGTGGTCGGCATCTTCGAGACGGGATTCTTTGAGCTCGACAACCTCTGGAGCATTTGCCTTCTCCGTGAAGCCCAGCGCGCGCTGTCGCTTGGAAACGTGGTGAACACCCTCGAGTTCCGCCTGGACGACCTCGACGAGTCCGACGCCGTCGCCACCGCGATTCAGCGGGAGGCAGGCGAGGGCTTCGTGACGAGCACTTGGATGGAGCGCAACCGAGTGCTGTTCAACGCACTCGAGACCGAGAAGCTGGCCACCGCCCTGATCATCAGCATGATCATGCTGGTCGCCGCCCTAAACATCCTGATTTCGCTTGTAATGATGGTCGTCGAGAAGACGAAGGATATCGCCATCCTGAAGTCGATCGGGGCCAATCGCGCCCAGATACGGCGAATCTTCATGTGGCAAGGCCTCGCAATCGGTGCCGTCGGAACGCTGGCCGGCCTGGGACTGGGGCATCTGGCGTGCTGGCTTTGCGATCGTTACAGACTCATTCCGCTCGATTCCGAAGTTTACGGACTGGCTTACGTCCCATTCGCGCCACAACCGCTGGACGGCCTCTACGTGGCCTTGGCCGCGATCCTGATCAGCTTTGCGATCACGCTATACCCGTCGGACAGCGCTGCCCGCGTCGACCCTGCGGAAGTCCTGCGCTACGAGTGAGCGGCGGCCCGGTCCTTCGGGCCGCCGCCCATGTCCGTTTCCTGTGTCTCGGCGAATCGCCCCGCGAAGCCCGTCGGAAGTCACTCCGTACGGAACGGCCCCAATGGCGGCAGCGTCAACTCGGGGAAGCCCGCGCCAAAGTCCCCCTCGTAGAGCTTCGCCGCGTCGTCGGCATAGCCGGACTCCGGCAGGTACTCCATTTCGGGGACCATTCTCTCCGGCTGGTCCTCGCCAGCGATCCGCACCCGCTGGTGCGCCTTCAGGCCCGTCCCGGCCGGGATCAGCCGCCCGACGATGACATTCTCCTTCAGGCCGCGCAGCTCATCGACCTTCCCGGCCACGGCGGCCTCCGTGAGCACCTTGGTCGTCGTCTCGAAAGAAGCCGCCGAGATGAAGGACTCGGTCGACACCGCGGCTTTGCGGATGCCCATCAGCAGCGGGCGCCCCTCGGCCGGCCTCTTCCCGTCCTTGACTGCCTCGTCGTTGGTGCGCCGGAAGCGGAATTTGTCGACCACCTCGTCCACTAGGAAATCGGTGTCCCCGACGTCCTCAACCTTCACCCAGCGCATCATCTGCCTAACGATGACCTCAAGGTGCTTGTCGTTGATGCTGACGCCCTGGACCCGGTAGACATCCTGAATCTCGTTCACGAGGTAGCGCCGCAGCTCGCTCTCACCCAGGATCTTGAGTATGTCCTGCGGATCCCGCGGGCCGTCCATCAGGGCCTCGCCGGCCCGAATGCTCTCGCCCTCCTGAACGTTGATGTGGGCGCCCCTCGGAATCTTGTAGTCCTTCTTCACGCGCCCACCGCCGGACACGGTGATCTTCCGATGACCCCGGCTCAAGGCTCCATAGCTCACCGTTCCGTCGATTTCGGAGATGATCGCCGGTTCCGGCTCCTTCGGACGCCGCGCCTCGAACAGCTCTACAACGCGCGGAAGTCCTCCGGTGATGTCCTTGGTCTTGGTCGTCGCCCGCGGAATCTTCGCGAGCACTTCGCCCGCCGTAACTGGATCGCCGTCCTCGACCATCAGGTGCGCGTTGGTCGGAATGAGGTAGCGCCGCAGCCGCTCGCCAGCGTCGTCCAGGATCTCGATCCGCGGCTCGCCGGTGCGGTGCCCGTCCGGAGCG
Source organism: Bryobacterales bacterium (assembly GCA_022825595.1). Lineage (GTDB taxonomy): Bacteria > Acidobacteriota > Terriglobia > Bryobacterales > UBA6623 > VXMF01. Next base: position 15,753 of record JAJDWM010000064.1, read on the forward strand.
TCTGTGACCACCCTCTGCGACATGCCGGTGACCTCGTCGACCTGCTCTTGCAGGGTGACGCCCTCAAGAAGGTCGTGAAAGCGGCAATGTCCCGCCGACTCGGTGAGGATCGAGAACGTGAACGGATCCCATTCCAGCAGGCAGTCGCCCCGGACGACGGCCCCGCCGTCGTCCACGTGCAGCTTCGCCCCGTACATGACCGGATAGCGCTCGCGCTCCCTTCCCTTTTGGTCAACCACGGCGATTGTCCCGTTTCGGCTCATGGCCACCAGCGTGCCTGCCTTGTCTCGGACGATGTTCACATCGCGGTACTTGGCGAATCCAGCCGATTTGGCTGTCTGACGCGACTCCTGGCCCACGCGGGTCGCCGTTCCGCCAACGTGGAACGTGCGCATCGTCAGCTGCGTGCCGGGCTCGCCGATGGACTGCGCGGCGATGATGCCCACGGCCTCCCCGCACTCGACAAGCCGGCCCGTGGCAAGATTCCGCCCGTAGCAAAGCTGGCAGACCCCCACCTGCGTCTTGCAGGTGAGCACTGAGCGGATCTTGACTTTGTCGATACCGGAGGCTTCGATTGCGGTCGCCAGATCCTCGTCGACCTCCTGTCCGGCCTTTGCCAGCGCGATTCCCTCGTAGTCCGTTGCGTCATCGGCCATCACGCGACCGACGATGCGGTCGCGAAGCGCCTCGCGGATCTCTCCAGCCTCGATGAGGGCCGTGACGGTAATTCCGTCGGTCGACCCGCAGTCGTGTTCGGACACGATCACGTCCTGGGCAACGTCTACAAGGCGTCGCGTCAGGTACCCGGAGTTTGCTGTCTTGAGCGCCGTGTCCGCAAGCCCCTTGCGGGCGCCGTGCGTGGAGATGAAGTACTGCAGAACGTTCAGCCCCTCGCGGAAGTTGGCCGTGATTGGAGTCTCAATGATCTCCCCGCTCGGCTTGGCCATCAGACCGCGCATTCCCGACAGCTGCCGGATCTGCGTCTCTGAGCCCCTTGCCCCGGAGTCCGCCATCGCGAAGATCGGGTTGAGCCTTCCGGAGATCCCCATGGAAGCGCGCATTCCGGAGAACATCTTCTCCGAGACTGCATCCGTCAGCTTGGACCAGATCTCAATGATCTTGTTGTAGCGCTCGCCGTGCGTAATGGCTCCGTCGAGGTACTGCTGCTCGACCTTCATCACGTCCTTCTGCGACTCTCCGACGAGCTCCTCCTTCATCTCTGGCACGATCATGTCGTCAATGCCGATCGACATCCCGGAGACTGTCGCGTACAGGAACCCGACCTCCTTCACCTCGTCGAGCATTTGGACCGTCTTCTCGCGGCCGAACTGCAGGCAGCAGTACGCCACCAGATCGTTGAGACCCCGCTTCTTCAGGTGGCCGTTGACAA